>JBJELR010000093.1:0-3667 GCA_051879255.1 Lachnospiraceae bacterium
CTTCATAGTTACATACAAAATTTTTTAATACTCAAAGGACTCCATATACTTCATGTATTTCACTACCATCAATGCGATCTTGAAGGTAATGGCATCCTCAAACACTCTCAGATCCAATCCGGTAGTCTTCTGCAGCTTGTCCAAGCGATATACAAGGGTATTTCGGTGAATAAAAAGCTGTCTTGAAGTTTCAGAAACGTTTAGGCTGTTTTCAAAAAATTTCATTATGGTGGTTAAGGTTTCTTCATCAAACTCATCAGGGCTCTTGCTGCCAAAAATTTCTTTAATAAACATTTTGCACAGCGGAATAGGAAGCTGATAAATCAATCGCCCGATTCCCAGTTCACTGTAAGCAATCACACTTCTCTCATCAAAGAAAATCTTGCCCACGTCCATGGCCATCTTGGCTTCCTTATAGGAACGGCTCACTTCTTTAATTTCTCTGACTACCGTTCCATAGGATACCCTGACCTCTCTGGCTCCCTCTTTTTCCAAAAGTGCCTGATAGGAATAAGCCGCCTTGTCAATTTCACTGTTGGTATCAGTGTCCTCTACCTCTTTCACCACAATGACGTTGTTCTCATCTACTGCAGTGATAAAGTCCTTCCCACTGGTTCCAAAATTACTGCGCATAATCTCCAGCAGGTTGGTTTCTTTACCCGTCTTACCTTCGATAATCATGGTAACACGCTTTGCATCAGGCTGAACGTGTAACTTTTTGGCACGACTGTATATATCTACCAGCAACAGGTTATCCAATAAGAGATTTTTGATAAAGTTATCTTTATCAAATCGTTCCTTATACGCCACCAGTAGGTTCTGAATCTGAAACGCAGCCATCTTCCCTACCAGATAAACGTTCTCTCCGGCTCCCATGGCAATCAGCATATACTCCAACTGCTGTTCATCGTAAATTTTAAAATATTGATCTCCCGCCACCTCCTGGCTGTCTGCCGGAGATTTGGCAAATTCCAATGCTGTCGATGCCCTCTTAGAGAGTTCCGGTGCAGTTTCCGCAAGCATTTTCCCTTCGGAATCCACTACACATAATTCCACCCTTCCAATTGCTTTCAGGCCTTCTATGGTATTTTGTAAAATCTGATTGGAAATCATCTTCCCCTCTCCTTTTCCTTGAATTCCCCAGGAAAGGCTTCCCCCGCCATCCTGAAGTCTTGGACAAAATATACAAAATATATCCGCCCTTTGTTTTCTGCTAAAAATACACCCATTTATCATTTTAAAAGAAAATACCAAAAAAATCCATAGTAATTTGGTGATATTTTGTAATTTTTGTCAAACAAAGAAAAGAAGCCAAAGAAAGAACGTATTTCTCCCATGGCTCCTTTATTATTTTTCTTCTTCCTGCCCCTGCTCAAAACGATGAATTTTCTTATGCAGAAGCTTCTTATAAATCAAATCTGTGACCCGATCCTTCCAGCCTGCACCGTCGTTTTTCACCAGTGTTTCCGGCAGGGTCAGCCAGACCGATCCATTTAAATACTGATGATAGTCATACATCAGGTGTATTCCTTCCGGATAAGGCAGACGGGATAAAATTACCTTAGGTGCTAATGCATTAATTGCATTAATCAGCCCCTCTTTGTTGTCTACATAATGATCTGTAGTATCCCTTCCTGCCACATATAGATTGCTCTGCAAAAGCCGCAGTTCTTCTTCAAACGCCTTCAGCCCTTCTTCCTCCTCTGCCAATAGGAAGGCTGGTGCCTGACGGCGTACCAGAATTTTCAAAAACTCTTTCAGATAAACGTTTTCCTCTATTTCTCTTACTCTGCTCTGGGTAGCAATCCCTGCCGCCTTCAAAACCCCTGCATCTTCACAGATAGTAAGATCCAGTTCATTCCACCACTTCTGCTGTTCTTCGTCCTCAGAAGCCTCCACCAGCTTTTTAGCCGATACATAGGCAATTGTGTTCAGTCCCCCCTGATCCAGATAGCGGTCGCTTTGCTTCAATGCTTCTCTAAGTCCTACATCGGTCAGCGAAATTCCCAATAATTCCATACCTTTTCCTACCTGCCCCCCTCTCGGGAAAATATCTTCTCCTTTTCTTTTGTACTAGTATAAATTTGTAATAGTATAGCAAAAAAGAAAAGGAATTTCAATCTAAAGCCTGTTTTTTAGTTTGCCGATATATGAAATGTAGATTTATCTGCAAATACTTCGCCGCCTTTGCGGCAGAAAGAGGTGGGACATGGATATTGCTTCTTTATCTACAGTCAAAGCTCAAAATATGAGCGTCACCCAAGTAGGAATTGCTATGCTTGACAAGTCATTGGAGAATATGGACACACTTGGACAGGGGATCGTCAAAATGATGGATGCTGCTGCCATGGAGCGTTCCGTCAACCCTTCTGTGGGCTCTAACTTTGATATGCTTGCATAAAGCCTTCCTAAAAAAGCGCTTACGGTTTAATTTCCGTAAGCGCTTCTCTTTTGTCTTAATTTCCCATCATAAAGTTTACCAGCTTGGTAATATCCTCCGGCTCATAGGCGATAATTTCCAATTCTGCAATGGTTCCATCAGAAAAAATCTTAGCCATGGAAACATACTGTGAAAGTTTGGACTTTAAGTTCAGACGGTCTCCTTCACCGGTTACCAGCTCAACCTTTCCCTTACACTGATCGATTACTTCAAAAAATTTGTCTACGTTGTGAATGTTTTGTACTTTCATTAAATTCTCCTCCTTGCTGCTTTTGCAGCAATACCACCTTCATGTGGCTTAACTCTATTTTCTTGTTCACGCCCAGATTATATCTTGTTTTTTTTTAGAGCGCAATAGTTTCTCATTGTGGAAAAGTACAAAACTTTCAGCGTAAACGAATAGCTTTTTCAGTGATTTCTATCTTTTTTTCTTTTAAAAGATGCCCAACGGCCTTCTTAAACTCATTTTTACTCATTCCCATTTCCCGGTAAATAACTTCCGGATTGGCTTTATCATTAAAGGGAAGCACTCCGTCGAAGCTGTTAATCACATCAAGTACTTTTTGGGCATCAATGGCAATCTGAACCACCACCTTCTCCCTAATGGATAAATCCAGCTTACCATCCTCTTTTACTGCAGTAATTCGGGCATGAATTCTGTCCCCCGGCTGCAGCCCTCCAAAAAACTCCTTTTTGGGAATCAATGCTGAGTAGCAATCGTCTACTGCCACAAAGGCTCCAAAATTCTTACTGATTTCATAGACCATTCCCTCCACCTGATCATTCTTCCTGTAAGGGCTGTCTTTTCTCAGGTAATGATACACCTTCATGGTTGCACACAGGCGATCACTTTTATCAATATAAAGGGCCACCAGACACTCCTCACCCTCCCTCACTCTTTTGGTCTGCTCCCGAAAAGGCAAAAGAAGGTCTTTTTCCAGTCCCCAATCTAAAAATGCCCCTATTTTTCCCGTTTGTACTACTTTTAACACCCTGACCTGATTCAGTTCAAGTAAGGGCCTGTTGACGGTGGCAATCAATCTGTCCTTAGAGTCTTTATAAAGAAACACTTCCAGCAAATCCCCGATATTCTTTCCCTGTGGAAGCTGTTTTAAGGGGAGCAGAACTCTCTCCTGGGGGTTTCTCTCCTGTGGATCCATTAAATAGACGCCAAATTCTACTTTTTTCATAATTTCCAGCCGTTGTGTTTGGCCTAATTTTAACATA
>JBJELR010000094.1:0-3650 GCA_051879255.1 Lachnospiraceae bacterium
TACACCCAGGGAGAGCCCCATAACACGATTACCCCTATTGCGAGAAAACGGGGAGAATTCTATGAAATCGATTTGGTGCTGCGAAATAACATTACTACCAAGGAGCATCCCCTGGGGGTATATCACCCTCATGCCAGGCTGCACCACATTAAAAAAGAAAATATTGGCCTTATTGAGGTCATGGGTCTGGCTGTACTTCCGGCCCGCCTAAAGGAGGAAATGGAGCTTCTTGCCCATGCTCTTTTGGAAGGAGAAGACATTCGCAGTAATGCTGTACTGGAAAAACATGCTGATTGGGTAGAGGAATTTTTACCCGCCAGAGAGCCTTTAACGAAGGAAAATGTGATGAACATTCTTCAGGAGGAAATTGGTAAGGTATTTGGCGAAGTATTGGAAGATGCAGGCGTATATAAGAGAACCAGGGAAGGGCAGACAGGGTTTGAACGGTTTATTCAGGCTCTGAATGAAAGGTAAGACTAAAGATAAAAATGAAGGTATTATTGGTAGGGATTAATGCAAAATACATTCACTCCAATCCGGCGGTATACTCCCTGGCAGCCTATGCAAAGGCCCATTTGGAGAATGATGAACGAAAGCAATGTACAATTGAAATTGTAGAGTATACGATTAATCAGCAAAGGGAAGAGGTTATAGCAGACCTGTACAGAAGAAAGCCGGATATTCTGGCTTTTTCCTGCTATATTTGGAACTGGTCCATGGTACAGGAGCTTTTTACTATATTTAACAAGCTGTGTCCTCATGTACCCATATGGCTGGGAGGACCGGAGGTATCCTTTACGGCAGAAGAAATAGTGAAGACCTACCCTTTCCTTGCAGGAATCATGGTGGGAGAAGGAGAGGAAACCTTCACTGAGCTGTGTCGGCTCTATATCAGTCAGGAACAAAGCCCCTCTTTACCTTTAGGGAAACAGGAGGAACAATCCCTTCTTGCCGGTGTGGTTACGAAGGAAGGCAGGGGGCCCGTAAGAAGGCTTACCTGTCTGGATGATATTCCTTTCTTTTATCAGGATATGGATCTTTTTGCCCATAGGATTGTGTATTATGAGAGCAGCAGAGGCTGTCCCTATCGCTGCAGCTATTGTCTGTCTGCCATTGACAAAGAGCTGCGGCTCCGCAGTCTGAAGCTGGTGAAACAGGAGCTGCAATTTTTTCTGGAAAAGAAGATTCCCCAGGTAAAGTTTATTGACCGCACCTTCAATGCCAATCATGACCATGCCGGGGCAATTTGGCAATACCTGTTAGAAAATGACAACGGTGTCACTAATTTTCATTTTGAAGTAGCAGCCGATATTCTTACCGGAGAGGAGCTGGAGCTTCTGGGACGTATGAGGCCCGGGCTGGTTCAGTTGGAAATTGGGGTTCAATCGACAAACCAGGATACCCTGGAGGAAATCAACCGCCCCACAAAGCTGGAAAGAATAAAGGCTGCTGTAGAGGTATTGAAGCATAATCGGAATATTCACCTTCATCTGGATTTAATCGCAGGTCTTCCTAAAGAGGATGAAAGCAGCTTTGCCCGATCCTTTAATGAGGTTTATGGAATGAAGCCGGATCAGCTTCAACTGGGCTTTCTGAAGGTGTTAAAGGGCTCACCGATGTGGGAGAGGGCTTTAACCTACGGAATTGTTTATCAGGATAAGCCTCCCTATGAGGTGCTTTTCACTAATTGGATGGACTATGAGGGGATTTTGCGGTTGAAGGGCATTGAACAGGTATTGGAAATTTATTATAACAGCGGCCAGTTTATTTATACAGTGGCCATGCTGGAAAAAGAATTTTCTTCGCCCTTTGCCTTTTACGAAGCATTGGCCTGCTTTATGGAGGAAAGGAGGGAGCCGGGAGTCAGCCCGGCCCGAAGCAGCCGTTACCGGTTGTTGCTGGAGTTTATCGAAAGGGAGACTTCCGGGAAGAAAGAAATGTACATTCAGCTTCTTACCTATGATTTGTATCTCAGAGAGAAAATAAAGACAAGACCGGATTTTTGTGGTAGTCTTGAGGAAAGCAAAGAGGCCAGCCGTATGTTTTACCAGTGGGAGGAAAAACACAGAAGCTGCCTACCGGAATATAAAGGGTATAACAGCAAACAGTTGGCGAAAATGACCCATTTGGAGCTTTTTTCCTACTCGGTATGGGAAAAGGGAGACTGCAAGAAGCTGAAAGAGGGCTGTTTTGTCCTTTTTGCCTATGGGCAGAGAAATCCCCTTACCATGGAAGCGAAAATCCAAATACTTACTGCTGACTGGCAGGCGAAAAAGGAGGTACCATGAAGAAAAAAACACCACTTATTTTGGAGGCTCTGTTTAGGGAGTATGGAAAGGAATATATCTGTTATTTGAACCATGAAAATGCACTTCAGCTATTGATTGCTACCATGCTCAGTGCCCAGTGTACGGATGACAGGGTAAATATGGTTACTGAGAATTTATTTAAGCGTTATGTGACGGCTCAGGATTTTGCAGAGGCTGATTTGAAGGAGCTGGAGGAAATGATTCACTCCACCGGGTTTTACCGGAATAAGGCCAAGAATATTATTGCCTGCTGTAAGGAGCTTTGTGAAAAGTATGACGGCGAAGTGCCTAATGACCTGGATGCACTTACCAATCTGGCAGGGGTAGGAAGAAAGACGGCCAATGTCGTAAGAGGGCATATTTTTCATGAACCCAGCGTAGTAGTAGATACCCATGTAAAACGGATAAGCAAAAAGCTGGGACTGACCAAAAATGATGATCCGGTAAAGGTTGAATTTGATTTGATGAAGGAGTTGCCCAAGGAATATTGGATTGTGTGGAACACCCATATCATTCGTCTTGGCAGAACTATTTGCAAGGCACCTACGCCCAAATGTGAGCTTTGTTTTTTACAGGAGTACTGCGATGATTTTCAAAAACGAAGTAAGAAGGCAGGGGCAGGTCGAAAGAAAAAACTTTAGAGGTGAAAATGAGTGCAGTAATGGATTACGTCTGTATAGACTTGGAAACCACCGGTTTAAGTCCTAAAACGGACAGAATCATTGAGATTGGAGCAGTCAGAGTCAGGCAGGGAAAGGCGGCGGATACCTATCAGCAGCTCGTCAACCCCCGAATGCAGTTGGAGGAAAGGATAGAAAAGCTTACCGGAATTAAAGCCGGGGATCTAAAAGGGCAGCCCACCCTGGAGGAGGTTCTTCCCGGGCTGGAGACTTTTCTGGGAGAGGATATTTTAGTAGGTCATCGCATCAGCTTCGATTATTCTTTTTTGAAACGGGCCTTTGTCAATGGAAAGAAAGAGTTTGAAAGGCAGGGAATAGATACGCTGAAGCTGGCCAGAACCTATGTGACAGACTGTGAAAGTAAAAGGCTGGAAAGTCTTTGCGGGCATTTCTCCATTTCCCATCAGGCCCACAGGGCATTAGGGGATGCACTTGCTACAATGCAGCTTTATCAGAAGCTGGCAGAAGAATACTGGCAGGAAGAAAGGAAGGATATTTTTCTTCCTAAACCATTGATTTATCGGATAAAAAAAGAAAGCCCTATTACCAGGGCTCAGCTTGAACGATTGCAGAGGACATTGGAGAAAAATCACATAGAACCCACTGTAGAAATCGCCTCTCTTACCAGAAATGAGGCTAGCCGTTATCTGGATCAGCTGTA
>JBJELR010000095.1:0-3650 GCA_051879255.1 Lachnospiraceae bacterium
ACCTGGTTCAACAGATTATGCTCTCTTAACTTATTTTCTATTAACCCCATGGTTAGCCGGGTAGCATACAAGGGAACATTTAATTGCTTCAGTACATAGGGCAGTGCTCCGATATGATCCTCATGCCCATGAGTGAAGACGAATCCCTTCACCTTCTCTGCATTATCCAAAAGATACGTAATATCCGGAATAACCAAATCAATTCCCAACATATCATCTGCGGGGAAGCACAGCCCGCAATCTACTACAACAATACTGTCTCCGCTTTCAAAGGCAGTAATATTCATGCCAATCTGCTCAAGGCCTCCTAAAGGAATAACCTTTAATGTGGCCTCATTATTCATTTCTTTTTTCTTTCTCAACTTATTTCCTCCTGTTTTATTTCCCGCACACAACAACAAGGCCTCTCTCAGAAGCCTTTCACAACAATGTTCATCTTCTGCCGGTTCGGGTTCTTTACGCTATACAAGCTTCACATCCTCCAGCAAATCTTCAAATATACGCGCTAATGCCTCAAGCTCATCCTCATCCGAGACAATAGTATATACACTTTCTGTGTCCTCCGGTTTAGATAAATCTTTTAAAATAAGCGCTTCACCATCTCCATGTTCACAATCGGTAACTAAAATGTAATTTACTCCTGCAATCTTCGTCTGTTCCAATACATAAAAGTCAACCGGTTCATCTTCCTTTGGAGAAAGGGTAATTTTTTCCAGCTTCACACTATCCTCCTTAAAGCCGGCTTTTACCATTACTTAATCTGATTCCTCCGATAATCCAAATACCCTTGAAGAATCAGCACTGCAGCCAGCTTGTCTATCTTTTCCTTCCGTTCTTTGCGCCTGAGTCCTCCTTCTAACATCGCCTTCTCGGCAGCCACTGTGGTCAGTCTTTCATCCCAACAGATAACAGGAAGACCTGTACGCCGCTCCAAACTTTCTTTAAAGCTTTCTGTTTTCTCCACTCTTTCCCCCAGGGTATCGTTCATGTTCTTAGGATACCCCAATACGATTTCTTCTACCTGATACTCAAGAATCAATTCTTCAATTCTTGCCAGTGTTCTACGCAGCTTGTTTTCTTCTTTTCTTCGGATAATCTCTATTCCCTGAGCGGTAAGGAATAAAGGGTCGCTAATTGCCACCCCTACTGTTTTTGAACCAAAATCCAAACCCATTATACGCATGATAGTTATACCCAATGATTATTCCTGATATACTCTTTAAACAGTTCTTCCACCAGTTCGTCCCTCTCAACCTTCATGATAAGACTTCTGGCATTCTTATAGCTGGTAATGTAGGTGGGATCACCGGACATAATGTAGCCTACGATCTGATTAACAGGATTGTAGCCTTTTTCACTTAGTGCTTCAAAAACAGCAGAAAGAATCACCTTTACCCCTGTCTCCGGTTCTGCTTCTACCTTAAAAAACTGTGTATTTCCTAAATCCTGCATAATTTCCTCATTTCTTCCATAGTGTCTTTCTCTGAACATCAATATATTACCTCAAAATAACCGAAAATTCAATCTCGGTTTATGGATTCCAATAATAAATATTCCTTTTCCAGAAGTTTTACCGCTTTTCCTCTTATCATTTGATTCCCTAAATCTTCTTCTCCTTCTATGGCTACCTTCACATAAGAGGGAGTAAATCCTGTCTGGTAGCGTTTTCCTCCGATTTCCTTTTCTTCCTCAATCAAAGCCTCCAGAGTTTCTCCCAGAAAGCTTTTGCAATACTCCTGGGAATGCTTTTGGGCCATAGCCAAAAGTTTCTTGCTTCTGGCTGTCTTTATCTTCTCATCTATCTGATCTGTACGGGCTGCTGCCACAGTCCCCTGTCGTTTGGAATATTTAAACACGTGCATATCGTAAAAGCGAATTTCTTCTAAAAAAGCACAGGTTAGTTCAAATTCTTCCTCGGTCTCTCCCGGAAAGCCTACAATAACATCTGTCGTAATCGCGGGATGCTCGTAGACCTCTCTCAAACGCTCCACTGTCTGGCGAAACTCACTAATTGTATAATGACGGTTCATCCTCTGTAGTGTGGCATCACAGCCGCTTTGCAGAGATAAATGAAAATGGGGGCACAGCTTGTCTACCTGTTTTAATCTAAGCAGAAAGTCAGAAGTAACGATTCTGGGCTCCAGAGAACCCAGCCGAATCCGTTTAATTCCCTGAATTTTGTTGATTTCTTCCAAGACCTCCAGCAAATAACCCTTCTCATAGGTTTTTTCCCGAAGTTCCTTGGTGCCAAGGTAGTCACCAAATTTCTCCTGCTGAAAGTCCAGCCCATAGCTGCTTAAATGGATTCCTGTAATGACTACCTCCCGGTAACCTGCTTCGGCCAGTCCCCTGACCTCTGCCAGAATATCTTCCGGCTTTCTGCTTCTTACCCTGCCTCTGGCAAAGGGAATAATACAATAGGAGCAAAACTGGTTGCAGCCATCCTGAATCTTGATATAGGCTCTGGTGTGCTCCCCGGTATGGGTCAGTTTCATTTCTTCGTACTCGCCCGGACCTCCATTTAAATCGATCAGGGTCGTATTTCCCAGGGTCTTATCCTGTGTTCTTTCTTCCCCTCCGGCTATTTCTTCTCCCCGAAGCTGCAAATATTCCTCCAGCAAAACCGCAATATCCTTTTTTCGGTTATTGCCAATAGCCAGATCAATGCAAGGGTCCTTTTCGACCTCCTCTATACCGGTCTGTACATAACAGCCAACCGCCACTACCACTGCCTGAGGGTTCATCTTTTTTGCTTTATGGAGCATCTGCCTGCTTTTTCTGTCTGCAATATTGGTTACCGTACAGGTATTGATAATATAAATATCTGCTCCGGGTGCAAAGGGGACAATAGTATAGCCCTTATTTTTCAGTGTTTCCTGCATAACTTCTATTTCATAGGAATTGACCTTGCATCCCAGATTGTGTAAGGCAATATTTTTCATTTTGTTCCTCTCACTTTTGTTTGGATTCTTATTGACTTTTCGAGTTAACCCCTTTACTATTAGGTTAAAGGTATGAAAAGCTGAAGGAGGATGATTTCAATGAAAACAGTTCAGATTTCTTTAAATTCTATCGACAAGGTAAAATCTTTTGTAAACGATATTACCAAATTTGATTGTGATTTTGATTTAGTATCAGGCAGATACGTTATTGATGCAAAATCCATCATGGGTATTTTCAGTTTAGATTTATCTAAACCCATTGATTTAAACATCCATGCAGAAGATAATCTGGATACCGTTCTGGAAGTCTTAAAGTCCTATATGGTTTAAGTCCTTCCCTGCATCCATCATCATGAACTACTGCTGCCTTAAGGCCAAATCCTTAAGGCAGCTTTTTTCTTACCAATATATCCTTCAGACAGGCTCTCAAAGCCTGCATTAATTTTCTTCCTCATCGGGGCGGACGATCAGCAGTTCTTTACTGGAAAGGGCTTTCTCCAAAAGCTCCTCAATCACCTCTTTCAGATTTTCCTCATGACGTTTAATATGCTCCAGATTCGGTTTGGTCACCGGATGCTTTGCCACAAAAATGGTGCAGCAGTCTTCATAAGGCTGAATAGAGGTTTCATAGGTATTTATCTTTTCAGAAATTTCCACAATCTCCTGTTTATCCAGCCCGATACAGGGCCGATATACCGGCAGAGTACA
>JBJELR010000096.1:0-3645 GCA_051879255.1 Lachnospiraceae bacterium
AACGCAGATTCCAGCCGGTAATGGTAGATGAGCCAACGGTGGAAGATACCATATCCATTCTCCGGGGGCTTAAGGAGAGGTATGAGGTTTATCATGGCGTAAAGATTCTGGACAACGCTCTGGTTAGTGCGGCAGTACTATCCAATCGTTATATTTCTGACCGCTTTCTGCCGGATAAGGCCATTGACTTGGTAGACGAGGCCTGTGCATTAATCAAAACAGAGCTGGATTCCATGCCTACTGAGGTAGATGAGCTTCGCAGGCGGGTTATGCAGATGGAAATCGAAGAAGCAGCGCTGAAAAAAGAGGAAGACCGCTTAAGTCGGGAACGTCTGGAGAATCTGCAGAAGGAGCTGGCTGAGCAGAAGGAGGAACTGAACAATCGTACGGCTCAGTGGGAGAATGAAAAGGCTTCCGTAGAGAAGCTGTCCCGTTTGCGGGAAGAAATTGAGAGTATGAATAGCGAAATTCAGATTGCCCAAAGAGAGGGGGATTATGAAAAAGCGGCAGAACTAAGCTACGGTAAGCTGCCGGAACTGAAAAAGCAGTTGGAAATTGAGGAGGAAAAGGTGAAAGCCGAGGATTTGAGCCTGGTTCATGAAAGTGTATCGGAGGAGGAAATCGGAAAGATTGTTTCCCGGTGGACCGGAATTCCGGTGGCTAAGCTGACGGAAAGTGAGCGAAACAAGACCCTCCATCTGGATCAGGAGCTGCACAGACGGGTAGTTGGACAGGAGGAAGGGGTTAGCCTGGTGACAGAAGCCATTATCCGTTCAAAAGCAGGAATAAAGGATCCTGCAAAGCCTATCGGCTCCTTCCTGTTTTTAGGACCTACCGGTGTGGGAAAAACCCAATTGGCTAAGGCTCTGGCAGAAGCATTGTTCGATGATGAGAGCAATATGGTTCGTATCGATATGAGCGAATATATGGAGAAGCATTCTGTGGCAAGGCTGATTGGAGCACCTCCCGGTTATGTAGGCTATGAGGAAGGCGGTCAGTTGACCGAGGCAGTTCGCCGCAAGCCTTATGCGGTGGTGCTTTTTGATGAAATTGAGAAGGCACACCCGGATGTATTCAATGTACTTCTGCAGGTATTGGATGATGGTCGGATAACCGACTCTCAGGGAAGAACGGTGGATTTTAAAAACACCATTCTGATTATGACCTCCAATATTGGTGCCCATTATCTGTTGGAAGGCATTCAGGAGGATGGAAGTATTGAGGATTCGGCCAAAGAGGCAGTAATGAATGAGTTGAGAATACACTTTAGACCTGAATTTTTGAACCGTCTGGATGAAACGATTCTCTTTAAGCCATTGACCCGTCAGGATATTGGCCAGATTGTTCACCTGATTGTGAACCAGGTAAATGAGCGGTTGGCGGATAGAGAGATAGCTATTGAGCTTACCCCTGAAGCAGAGGCTTTAATCGTGGAAGAAGGCTATGATCCGATTTACGGGGCAAGACCATTGAAACGATACGTGCAAAGAAACGTGGAAACTCTGGCTGCCAGATTGATTCTGGAGGACAAGGTAGAAGCAAAGGATATCATTCGTATCCATGTGGATGAGAATAGCCATCAGCTTAAGGCAACGGCAGTGAAACGATAGAAATGGATGAGGCAGCTTGTATTTTACACAAGCTGCCTTATGTATTTTCTTTATGAAGCTTTACCCCCAAATTTTATCCAAAACAGTACTCCGGCCAGAGTAAGAGCACAGCCAAGGCCGGTATAAAATATGGCAATAAAGCTGTCTGAAACAAGACCTGATGTACGAAGCCAAATGCCCCCACCCATCATCACTGCCATAATACAGTAGGATTTAAGGTCAAAAAATCGCCATACAGGCAGCAGAGCTTCTTTGTATTCCCGAATGCGTTTTATATGCCGCACAGTAATTCTGTAGAACATAAAGCCAAAACAGCAAAAAACGAGAATTGATAAAAAAACGGGCAAAACGGAAAGCGGCAAAAGCTTTTGATAAGAAAGCACACCCAGCCTTGCCACATTAAAGCCGGCAATCATCCATACAGCTCCGGCGATGGCAAGCAGAGTACGTTTTTTTACCCCAAAAGGATACCTATTCATGCTTACTGCCTTCTTCCTGCCAACTTTCTTAAGGAGAGGAGAAGAAGGATAATGCCCGCACCGGTTAAAATATGCCCAATTCCGGCAATCCCTGAAATGGAAGCATCGGCACCGGTGGATAAAGGAAGTCCAAGGACCTGTGTAATTCCACGCACCACCATCATAATTACGGTAAGAGGAACTCCTATATTATAAAGCCAAAGAAACACGCGGAAGGTTTTCATTTCCTGCAGATTACTGTGCTGAGCAAATAGGGCTACCAGCATAAACATTACCATACCCAGTAAAAACAGGTGGGTATGTACCTTTCCTAAAACAGTCACCCCCTGAAATCCGTTCCATTTAGTAAATTCCCGGTAAAATACACCGCCGATCAATGCTCCAATGGCATAAACAAGAGAAATATTCAGATATTTTTTCATGATTTAATTCCTTTCTTTTCTATGGATATTTGTATGGATTCAGCTTGTCTATAGTAAATGAACACCTTTAATGACAAGACATCTTATAGCGAACTGAACAATGTTCATTTTATTGAAAAGAAAAATCTCCTTATGGGAGAAAATTTCTTTATTCATAAATCACTCTGCAAATGACTTCCATAAGTGCTGTGCAGCTTGTTCTTTGCCGGACAAGCAAAAGTAAGATATTATCAAGCACAAAGTCAATAAAATCCGATTCCGTAAAGGTAGAAGAAAAGGCGTCCTTACGGACCTTACTGTCTGCAGCTAAAACCTTAAGCATACCGGATTTCATATGGTGGAAATAATGCTTCATAATGTCTCTGCCCCTTCCTTTTTCAGAATTGGCGATACTGACGGAATGGGTGGTAAAAAAATCAGCATATTTATCAGAGCCCTGCCGGACACAGATAAAAATATGGTTGACGTATTCCGAAAAGGAAAAATCTGTCTCACATTTTTGGCTCATGTGAAAAATATCCTTCCACACACTTTCAATGGTCGAGAGCAGCAAATCATCCTTATTGGAATAATAACCATACAAGGTGCCCAGAGCAATATGACATTCGTCGGCAACAGTACGCATATTCAGCGCAGATAAGCCCTTTGTGGCAACAATGCTTCTGCATACCTGCAAAATAGCCTCCTTCGATGTTACACAGGGATTCATTATGCTACCTCCAAACTGAACAATGTTCATTATAACTCGATTACATAAGCTTGTCAAAGGGGATATGGAAAAGGCTATAGAAATTGATTTTGCTCCGGCTGATAATGATAGTCAATGGAATCCAGCTTCTTTTCAATTTCAGCTTTATTCAGTTCAAGGTCATCGCATAAAGCATCAAAAGAGCCATAATAGTCTCTCAGCTTCAAATTCAGGAAAGAAACCAGCATAACAGGATCGTTAGGAATCATGGAAATCTCCTTTCGTTCTTTTTCTTTATAACTTAGTCCTTATTTCCCGAATTTGTCAAGTCACTTTAAAAATTGAAAATTGAAAATTCACTTTACTATAAGTCCATTTGATACTTTTGTTTTAAATATCGAACTTATATTGAATTATTCTGATTCTTGTGCTATACTAACAACCTA
>JBJELR010000097.1:0-3640 GCA_051879255.1 Lachnospiraceae bacterium
CTCCCAATCCATAGCCCATAGTTCCCAGGCGTCCGGAGGAAAGGAAGGTTCTTGGCTTCGTCTAATGGTAAAACTGCGCCGCCCACATCTGATGCTGGCCCACATCTGTGGTGATAATGGCCTCTCCCCGGGTTATCCGATCAATTTCTTCAATAATAAAGGGACCGGTTAATTGGCCGGGATTATAGCTTAAAGGATATTTTTCCTTCATCTCCTTAAGGTAGGCCAGCCACTGACTATGCTCTGTGGGTACCAGCTTTTTATTTAAAATGCTCAGTACCTCCTTCAGGTCTCCTACTATGGAAGCATCTACCCTGATATTCTTGTTTACCTCTGCAGCATCGATGTCGATATGTAGAACCTTGGCTTTTGCTGCAAATGTTTTAGGGCTTCCAACCACCCGATCAGAAAAACGCACTCCCAGGGCAATCAGTAAGTCACAATTACTGACTCCCAAATTAGAACATTTTGTACCATGCATGCCGATCATTCCGGTATAATACTCATCGTATCCATCATAAACGCCTTTGCCCATAAGGGTATCACAGACCGGAGCCTGCAGCTTTGTGGCAAACTCTCTCACTTCTTCGGCTGCACCGGAAATGACCGCACCGCCTCCCACACAGATATAAGGCTTTTTTGCCTGATTAATCAATTCAATTGCTTTCTCAATATCTTCATCTTTGAAATGACTGCTGCGAATCGGCTGTGGTGGTGTTTGCCTTTCATAATCACACAATGCTGCGGTTACATCCTTGGTAATATCCACCAGTACGGGTCCCGGTCTTCCTGACTTGGCAATTTGGAATGCCTTACGAATGGTATCTGCCAGAATGGACACATCTTTTACGATAAACCCATGTTTAGTAATGGGCATGGTTACTCCGGCAATATCTACCTCCTGAAAGCTATCCTTTCCCAACAGAGGAAGGGTAACATTGGCAGTAATGGCCACCATGGGAACAGAGTCCATATAGGCTGTTGCAATGCCGGTAACCAGATTGGTTGCCCCGGGTCCGCTTGTAGCCAGACAAACGCCTACCTTTCCGGTGGCTCTGGCATAACCGTCTGCTGCGTGGGATGCTCCCTGTTCATGACTGGTCAGAACATGGAAAATTTCTTCCTGATGCTGATATAAAGCATCATAAATGTTCAGGATAGAGCCTCCGGGATAACCAAAGACTGTATCTACCCCCTGTTCCTTTAAACATTCTATTACAATTTCCGCACCTGTTAACTGCATCTTATCCTCTCATTCTACTGCTTTTACAGCTTTCTTTTTCTTCCCTATGCCCTGGGAACCTCCAGTATCGCACCCCGGTTGGCACTGGTTACCAGAGAGGTATATCTTGCCAGATATCCGGTTTTCACCTTAGGTTCTCTTGGCTGCCATTTTAATCTTCTTTCTGCCAGCACCTCCTCCGGCAGATCCACATTAATGGTATTTTCGGGAATGTTAATTTTAATCCGATCTCCCTCCTCGATCAGTGCAATAGGGCCGCCTACTGCCGCTTCCGGGGAAACGTGACCAATGGAGGCTCCTCTGGAGGCACCGGAAAAGCGTCCGTCGGTAATCAGCGCCACACTGGAGCCCAATCCCATACCTGCGATTGCCGATGTGGGATTTAACATTTCCCGCATTCCCGGGCCACCCTTGGGTCCCTCATAGCGAATAACCACCACATCTCCGCTGACAATTTTGCCTCCCTTAATGGCGGCGATGGCATCCTCCTCACAGTCAAATACTCTGGCGGGTCCTTCATGCACTAACATTTCCTCCACCACCGCTGAGCGCTTAACCACGCAGCTATCCGGAGCAATATTTCCTCTTAAGACTGCAATACCGCCTACCTGACTGTAGGGTTGGTCAATGGGGCGGATAACCTGAGGATCCCTATTGACACAGCCGGCAATGTTTTCCTTTACGGTTTTTCCGGTACAGGTGATTAAATCTGTATACAAAAGTTCCTTCTTATCCAATTCATTCATCACCGCATATACCCCACCGGCTTCATTCAAGTCCTCCATGTAGGTATGGCCAGCAGGAGCCAGATGGCAAAGATTCGGTGTTTTGGCACTAATTTCGTTGGCAATATCCAGGTTCAGCTCCACTCCTGCTTCATGAGCAATAGCCGGCAGATGAAGCATAGAATTGGTGGAACAGCCCAGAGCCATATCTACTGCCAGTGCATTATAGAAAGCCTCTCTGGTCATAATGTCTCTGGGACGAATATCTCTTCTTAGCAGCTCCATGATCTGCATACCTGCCTGTTTGGCAAGGCGAATACGCTCAGAATAAACGGCCGGGATAGTTCCGTTCCCCTTTAGTCCCATACCCAATACCTCGGTCAGACAGTTCATAGAGTTGGCGGTATACATTCCGGAACAGGAACCACAGGTAGGGCAGGCCTTTTCTTCATATTCTTCCAACTCCCGGGTACTGATCTTTCCTGCCGCATGAGCACCTACCGCCTCAAAAACGCTGGAAAGGCTGGTCTTATTTCCCTTTACCTTCCCTGCCAGCATGGGTCCGCCGGAAACGAATATAGTAGGGATGTTTACTCTTGCTGCCGCCATTAAGAGTCCGGGTACGTTTTTGTCACAGTTGGGAATACAAACCAGTGCATCCAGACTATGAGCCATAGCCATACATTCCGTACTGTCTGCAATTAAATCTCTGGTCACCAAGGAATATTTCATTCCTAAATGTCCCATAGCAATACCATCACAAACAGCAATAGCCGGAAATACTACCGGTGTTCCTCCTGCCATAGCCACACCCATTTTTACTGCATCGGTAATTTTATCCAAATTAATGTGTCCGGGCACAATTTCATTATAGGAGCTGACAATACCAATGAGGGGGCGCGCCATTTCTTCTTTGGTATAGCCAAGTGCGTTGAACAAAGAACGGTGGGGTGCCTGACTGGCACCTTTATTTACAGAATCACTTCTCATTATATCTTCCTCCATGATTTTCTCATCTACTGTCTTTTAAGTTTATCAATTCTTTAGGTGAAATTCAATCTTTTTGTAGCCTGCCATTAAATAGCTTCGACAATCAGACTTCCCATCTCAGAGCACCCAACCGCCTTGCCGCCGTCACTCATAATGTCGGCTGTACGATACCCTTTTTCCAAAACGGTTTCCACTGCTTTTTCAATAGCGGTAGCCTCCTCATCTAAATCAAAGGTAAATTTCAGCATCATTGCGGCAGAAAGAATGGTTGCAATGGGATTTGCAATATCCTTTCCGGCAATATCCGGTGCTGAACCATGACTGGGCTCATAAAGACCAAATTTTGAATCATTCAGGCTGGCAGAAGCCAACATTCCAATGGAACCGGTAACCATACTGGCTTCATCGGATAAAATATCTCCAAACATATTCTCTGTCAAAATCACGTCAAACTGAGCCGGATCCCTGACTAGCTGCATGGCACAGTTATCCACCAGCATATGCTCTAAGGTAACCTCAGGATAGTCTAAGGCTACCTGATTCACCACCTTTCTCCAAAGCCTGGAGGAATCCAGCACGTTTGCCTTATCCACACTGGTCACTTTTTTCCTTCTCTTTTTAGCAATTTTAAAGCCTTTAATGGCAATTCTGCGAATTTCTTCCTCCGTATAGGTAAGGGTAT
>JBJELR010000098.1:0-3602 GCA_051879255.1 Lachnospiraceae bacterium
GTAGGCAAAAATTATTTTTAAATTTAATATGGCATTGAAATCAGGAAATTCATATAAGATATAAAACTAAAAAAATTATTGTAAAATTTTTCGGCAGACCCTTTTACTTAACGGCTAATTAAGTGAAGGGGTCTTTTTTATTCATAAAAAACGCCTTCCAAAGTACCTTGAAAATTTCATATCTGTGTATCAGCAACAGAACCAACCGGCCGGAGAGCCGGAAAGCACCGGTCAGGGTACGCCATGCGGAAATTTTCCAAGCGATAACTACCTGTGACCGTACTGTCTGTGGTGGGACAGGATGCGATGACCCCGGTTGGCAATAATGATACTTCCTTTTGGCTCGCAGCACAGCGGGAAAATGCACACCCACTTTTGAGAAAGAAGGTGGGCGGCTTTTATGATGCCTGTTTACCGACAGGATGGCTGATACACGTTGTTATTAAAAGTAGCTTTGCGGTAACGATGAAGGGACTGAATCGTTACGCTTTGTTTATAAAGCAGCAGAGCATATGGGCCGGATAGACATTTTGTTTTGTCAAAGGAAATCCAACTAACCGTTTCAGGCCTGTTTCTGTGCTGCTTTATGGCATAAGAAATACTTTAGGAGGCGTGATTAATTAGTGAAGAGTGCACAAGAAGGATTAAGAGAATTGTTTGATGAAATTTTACCTGGGTATGGAATGAATTTGCGAGTTAAGCAAAAAGAGCTTGCCCTGGAGATGTTAGCAGCATTGCAGGAAAAGAAGCTGGCTTTATGCGAAGCCGAAGTAGGAACAGGGAAAACTCATGCCTATCTGCTGGCTTTGGTAGTTTATCGGATCTATTCAGCGAAAAAAACTCCAGTGGTAATCTCCACCTCCACCATCGCCTTGCAAAAGGCATTAACGGAAGAATATATTCCCCAGATTTCTGAGATCCTTTTAGCTTGTGGAATGATTACCAGACCCCTTTCCTTTGTGGTCAGGAAGGGGAAGAACCATTATATTTGTGATAACCGATTAGCCATTTATGAAGCATCTATGAAAGCACTGGATAGAGAAAGGGATACAGAGTTGATTATTGAACTGACCAAATTCAGGAAAGAGGAGGAGAGTGGGATTGATCTGGATGATTCGACCCTGACTCCGTATGTAAAAGCCAGAATTAATGTTGGTCATTGTAACCGTACCTGTCCATGCTTTGATTTATGCCGATTCATGCAGTTTAAAAAAGCCTGTTTGACCGAACATTATGACTTTCAGATTACTAACCATAACTATGTGCTGGCCGATCTACTGGGGCAAAAGCAAGGGAAAAAACCACTTTTTCCACCCTATGGGGCTCTTGTTTTGGACGAAGCCCACAAACTGATCGATGCAGCAAGGCAGATGTACAGTACCAGATGGCAGGAAGAGGAGACCACGCAGATTCTTCAGTTCAGTGAAACTGGAAACAGTGAAGAAAGGAATAGTCCGTTAAGGGTGCTGCGAAAGCGGCTTGCCGAAGGTAATCGACAGATTTTTTTCGGGTTGGCAGGAGAGATTGCAGACTGCCATACCAGGGAAGGTTATCGGGAAGAAGTGGTCATAGGAATAAAAGAAAAACGGCATTTAAAACAGATGATTAAGGATTTGGAGCAGTTGGCAGTCTCTTTTCCCGGGGAGAAGCGACTGGTGGGAAGAGAACGAAGATTAAAACAACTTTGTCAGGAATTAAGGAATAAGCTAAATATATTTTTAAACAGCAGCCAATTCATCTGTTGGGTGGAAAAGAGTGAAAGGGGCAGCCTGACCTTATGTGCAATTCCTATAAGATTGGAAAATTTTTTCGTTCAGGATGCCTGGAGCAGACCTATACCAACCATTTTTACCTCCGGAACAATGTCGGTAAGAGGGGATTTTACTTATTTTAAACAGCAGTTGGGGTTACAGGCAGTATCACCGGGGAGAATACGGGAGACCAGCAAGCCTTCTCCCTTTGCCTATGAATCCAATGGGCTATTGTATATTCCAGAGCGTATGCCCTTTCCCCATATTCGGGATGAGGGCTACATACAGGCCATTATGGAAGAAATACAGAAACTGGTGAATATCACCCATGGACATACCCTGATTTTATTTACCTCTTATTGGCTTATGGAGAGGGTATTCTATAGACTGAAGGAGCAGCTTTTTTCTTATCCCCTGTTTCTGATGGGAAGAGGGAGATTGGATAAGATTAATCAGTTTCGCCATAGTGGAAATGGCGTTTTATTTGCCAGTGACAGTGCGGGAGAGGGAATTGATCTTCCGGGAGATATTCTTTCCAGCCTGATTATGGTGAAATTGCCCTTTCCTGTGCCTGATCCGGTAATGGAGTATCGGAAAAAAGAGTATTTAGCAGCAGTGGAAGATGAGAAAGAAGCCTTTTCGTTATACCGAAAAGAGGTGGTTGTTCCGCAAATGCTGGTAAAGCTGCGGCAGTGGTTTGGCCGGGGAATCCGAAGAGAAGAGGATACAGCAGTGTTTACCATTTTAGACAGCCGCGCCTCTTTGAAAGGAAGATATCGGAGGGAAATTTTGGACACTCTGCCGACTATGCCGGTGACAGACCGGCTGGAGGATGTAGAGAAGTTTATTCGAGAGAAGAAAAGCGAAGGGTATTTTCGGGATAAGGAGGAAAAGTAGAATGAGCATAGGAGGGTATATTTTACTGGGAACAGTGGCAGCGATTATTCTTTTATTGGTGGCCGCAGCCGGATTGGCCATTGTGGTGGCAGACAGTTATATGAAGCTGTTGGAGGACTGTTCAGAATAGGTATGAGCATTTACTGCGAATACCGTAAGAACATGATACAAAGGCATGAGATCCCATTGCTGAAAGCAATTTTTAATGGAACTCATGCCTCGTAACGATGAAGGTACTGAATCGTTACGCTGTTGGATGATGTTGGGTGGAGATAAATTGGAAGGAATAGGACAAGGACAAAAAGGAATATATTAAGACAGGATATACCAATAGAAATAATCCGTGAATAGGAAAACAAAAGGAGAGAAGATGTTGAAGCTGACCAGAGAAGAACTTGAACGTATGGCAGATGTGGATGTGAGGACGGTGGATTTATCCGCTCTTACCGATTTGCGGGATATTCAGATTGATACCTCTTTACCGGTAGCCAAGAAGCTGGAGGCCTTTGCCAGCCAGACGGGAAACGTTTATATAAACCGTATAGGGGATTATGTGGTGAAGGTGAAATTTCAGGAAAAGGGAGCCAGCATGGAGGATAAGATGATGGAATATCTGCAGCGATTGGCAGAGGTTCATTTTTAAGGGAGTAGCAGTCACCTGTTTTTTGGTAAATCTACCGGGTTGAAAAGGCAGTTGGTTTATGCTATTTTACAATCAGGACAAATCAGTGAAGCTCCTGATTTTTTGAGAAAAAAGTTAGGAGTGATTTTAGATGAATAAACAGATAAAATTCTTAGTTGCCATGTATCTTCGTTTATCCAGAGAGGATAATACCGGAGAAAAGGGCAGCATTTCTAAAGCCGAAAGCAACAGCATAGGCAGTCAGAGGGAGATGATCCGTTCCTTCCTGAATGAGCAGGAGGATATGGAGCTCTATGACAGCTATGTGGATG
>JBJELR010000099.1:0-3595 GCA_051879255.1 Lachnospiraceae bacterium
TGGCGCTGCTTCAGCTCTGCCTTTAAATAGTCCACCACTTCTTCCATGGGTTCAACCAGAATTGCATTGCCATAGTCTTCCTCCTTAAAGACCCTAAAGGCAACCTCTACTGTATCCTTAATAGCCTGGGTATAAACCTCCAGCTCCTCCTCAGCCTTTTTGGAAAACTTTAAGTCCTTCTTGTACATCTCCTCTGCTGCCTTTTTTACGGATACCGCATGATCCGATATTCGCTCAAAGTCACTGAGACAATGAAGAATAATGGACAGGGTGTGATTATCCCTTTCCGATATCTGCTTTTGTCCCAGCTTCACCAGATAGGTTCCCAGCTGATCCTCATAACGATCAATTTCATTTTCCAGAAAAACTACCTTTTCTGCCTTATTTTCCTCGTATTTATCCACCAATTCAATGGCCGTAAAAAGTGCTTCCTTCGTCAAATCCGCCATATGCTGGGCCACCTGGCGGCACTGCTGTACGGCAAAGCCGGGTGTTTCAAGAAATCTGGCATCCAACAGCTTGAAGTCCCTGTCCCCGGGAGACAGTACTTCCTCCTCCCTGGTATCCTCCGGGATGGTAAGACAAGCCAGCCTTTCCAATCCTTTAGAGAAGGGCAGCAACAACAGGGTAGAGCTGATATTGAATACGCTGTGCAGTACCGCAATACCGGCTGCAGTGGCACTGTCATTTAAAAAAGCAAAACGAACAAAGCTGTTCACCGTATAGAACACCACCATGAAAACAACCGTTCCAATGATATTAAAGTAAAGATGTACCAGAGCAGCACGCTTAGCATTTTTGCTGGCTCCGATTCCGGATAACATGGCAGTCACACAGGTTCCGATGTTTTGCCCCATGATAATAGGGATTGCCGTTCCAAAGGTAACGGAACCGGTAATGCAGAGTGCCTGCAAAATACCTACAGAAGCAGAGGAGCTCTGAATGACCGCTGTCAGAAGAAGTCCCGCCAGCATTCCTAAGACAGGCTGGCTAAAGGCCGTAAGAATACTGGTAAATTCCGGCACATCTGCCAGAGGCTTAACTGCTCCGCTCATGGTATCCATACCAAACATCAAAATAGCAAAGCCTACCAGAATCATCCCTATATTTTTCTTGGACTCTTTTTTGGAGAACAGCAAAAAGCCCACACCGATAATCGCCAGTACAGGCGAAAAGGATGTTGGCTTTAACAGCTGTATAAAAAAATTACTGCTTTCAATACCGCTTAAGCTTAAAATCCAGGATGTGATTGTGGTACCCACATTGGCACCCATAATAATCCCGATCGTCTGGGACAGCTTCATCACACCGGAGTTTACAAAACCTACCACCATAACCGTTGTGGCAGAGGATGACTGAATCACCGCAGTAACTGCGGCTCCCAAAAGCACTGCCTTAATGGGATTTGAGGTAAGCCTTTCCAAAACCTTCTCCAGCCGTCCTCCGCTGGCCTTAGATAATCCGTCTCCCATCAGGTGCATGCCATATAAAAACAGAGCAAGTCCACCTATCATCGTCAGTACACCGAATAAGTCCATAAAAACCTCCTGTTCGTGTTGCCGCGAACTTTATTGTCATAATAGAAAACTCAATTTTCCTCGATTCTATATTAAACGATGGATGTAAAAAATAAAAGGTGGAAATGTAAATTCTATGTAAAATTTTTATTCGGTATCAGGAAATCTCTCCTGTCTGTCTGAAAATCTGCCATTCTGCCACATTTACGGCATGGTCCCCAATCTTTTCCAGATATTTGGCAAGCATCATCATATCAATATACTCATCCGCATTGGTATGCTCTGCCTTTAAGGCCTCAATAATATCATTTTTCACCTTATTAAACAGGGTATCGATTACGTCATCTCCTGCAATCACCTGCCGGGAGGCCTTCAAATCATTATTAACAAAAGCCTCTACCGCTCCGGCAAAAAGCTCCTTTGTGGCGGTCACCATTCCCTCCAGATGACTGGAATAGGCAGACAACGGTTTCATCTGTATTCTAAGCAGCAGCTCTGCCATATCACTGACATTGTCCCCTACCCGTTCAATATCGGAAACCATTTTGAGTACAGAGGAAATAGTCCGTAAATCTCTGGCAATGGGCTGCTGCTTGGTAATCAGCTTAAGACACTGCCGTTCAATTTCCCGATTTAAATCATTAATATTACAGTCATTTTTCTGAATTTCCTCTATCCTCTCTTGTTCTTTTTTCATCAAGGCCTGAAAAAGATTTTCATAAGCCTCCTCCACCATATAGCTCATCTGGGCAATTCGCTCCAATAGCTGAGTAAGCTCCTGTTCAAATACATTTCTTGGTGACATGCTTCCTCCCTTCCAAAGCACATAAATTTTTGCTTCCTTATCCAAATCGTCCCGTAATATAATCTTCCGTCTGTTTTTTTACCGGTTGGGAAAAAAGGGTTTCCGTAGGCCCAAATTCAATGACCTCCCCGGTGAGAAAAAAAGCGGTATAGTCAGAAATTCTGGCCGCCTGCTGCATATTGTGGGTGACGATTACCACCGTATATTTTTGCTTTAATCCTTCCATCAGTTCCTCAATTTTCAAGGTGGATATGGGATCCAGTGCAGAAGTGGGCTCATCCATTAAAAGCACCTGAGGCTCTATGGCCAATGCTCTGGCAATGCAAAGCCTCTGCTGCTGTCCACCGGAAAGCCCCAGGGCATTCTTCTTCAGTCGATCCTTTACCTCCTCAAAAATAGCTGCATCCCTAAGGCTTTTTTCCACCAGTTCATCCAGCTTTTTTTTATCCTTCATTCCATGCAGCCTTGGTCCGTAAGCCACATTGTCATAGATACTCATGGGAAAGGGATTAGGCTGCTGAAAAACCATACCTATTTTTTTGCGTAAAACACAGGTATCCACACCGGGGGCATAGATATCCTCACCGTCAAGGTAAATTTTCCCTTCCAGATGAACCGTATCCACCAGATCATTCATCCGGTTTAAACACTTTAAAAAGGTGGATTTCCCACATCCTGACGGCCCAATCAGAGCCGTTACCGCATTTTTCTGAATATGTAGATTAATGTCCTTCAGCACATGATGATTTCCAAAGTGAAGCTGAAGATGCTCTACTTTAATTTTTGTCGAATCCATATTTACTCCATTTTCCGATGATCAGCCTGGTTAATAGATTAATAAAAAACACGATTACCAAAAGCACCAGCGCAATGCCAAAGGCCACCTCATAGTCAGCCTTTGCCATACTCAAATACAGCTCTATGGTCAGCGTTCCCCCTGATTCAAAAATTTTACTGATGTATCCCTTTGGACTGTTTGGCAAAAGATAGCCGCTTCCTGCAGTAAACAAGAGGGCTGCCGATTCTCCCACGATTCGGCCCACCGCCAGAATCAGTCCGGTAATGATTCCCGGCATGGCAGAGGGCAGTAAAATGGTACGAATCATATACCATTTGGTTGCTCCCATTCCTGCCGCCCCCTGACGGTAGCTGTCCGGCACCGCCCTTAATGCTTCTCTGGTATTGCCGATAATCAGAGGAAGAATCATCAGCGTAAGGGTCAGGCATCCGGTAAGAATGGAATAGCCTAAATCCAATACCTTTCCAAAAAACA
>JBJELR010000100.1:0-3560 GCA_051879255.1 Lachnospiraceae bacterium
GTTATATTGGGGGTGATACAGATGTGTACAGAATCTCAACTGAACAGAATTATGAAAGCAATGGTAGAATGCTACAAGGCTGTATATGGCAGTGATATTGTAGAGATTATGCTTTACGGTTCTTATGCAAGAGGTGATTATGCAGAGGATTCCGACATCGATATTGTAGCACTTGTACATGGCTCACGCATAGATTTGCAAGAAAAATTAAAGGTTGTTTGGGAAACCTCTGCACAGCTGGGGTTGGAAAATGATATTATAGTTTCTTCGACAGTCATTCCGTATGATGAATTTGTAAGATATAAGCAGATGCTTCCCTATTATCGAAATATTGCCAGGGAGGGTAAAAAAATTGGATGATTTGATTAAATATCGTTTATCCACTGCCCAAGAGAAACTAACATCTGCCAAGCTACTTTTGGATGCCGGATTATATAAGGATTCAATTGGAAGGTCCTACTATGCGATATTTTCTGCAATCAGAGCTATTCTCGCCATAAGACAGGTGGATTTTACAAAGCATGCCGGAGTGATTGCGTATTTTCAAAAAGAGTTTATAAAGACAGAGATTTTCGATAAGAGGTATTCAAAGTACCTGCAACAGGCATTTCAAATTAGAAACAGCTGTGATTATGATGACTTTTTTATCGTGTCAAAACAGGATGCCAAAGAGCAATATGAAAGAGCTAAAGAAATCTTGGCAGTGATTGAGGAATATGTTAAGTGTGCTGTACCACTTTGGGGGTTAGGAGTTAGGAAGGAGGAGCAGATGTGAGCCTCAAAATTTTGTATGAGGACGGGCATATTTTGGTGTGTGTTAAGCCGTCAGGCATAGCTACCCAGACAGCAAAAACGACAGATCAGGATATGGTAAGTCTGATCAAAAACTATCTGGTGCAGAAGGGCGCTTCAAGAAATCCCTATTTAGGTGTGGTGCATCGTCTGGATCAGCCGGTCAGCGGTCTTCTGGTTTTTGCGAAAACCCAAAAGGCGGCAGCGGCTTTAAGTAAACAACTGCAGGAAGAAACGGCAAACAAAGAATACCTGGCTCTTTGTCTGGGGCATTTACCTCATAGTGAGGGAAAGCTCACTCATTACCTGAAAAAGGATAAGGCTTCCAATCTGGCAGTGGTAACGGGAGATTGGGACAAGGAGGGAAAGTATGCCCAATTAAGCTATCGGGTGGAGGACCAACGAGAAAATTCCTATCTTCTCTCCATTCGGCTGAAAACGGGACGCTTTCATCAAATTCGGGCACAGCTTCTGGCAATCGGTAATCCTCTGTTGGGGGATAGAAAATACAAGACGGAGGAAAGTGAAAAAGAATCCCTCAGGCAGCAGATTTATTCTGTGGCACTTTGTGCTAACCGACTAACCTTTACTCACCCGATTACCGGGAAACAAATGGATTTTACACTAGATAGAGAGGACTTGCCCTTATGGTACGAAAGGAAGAAAGAGCCTTGAGGAAAGGCTTTGGATTACTGGAATTGAATATCCTTCTTTACCTTACTGTGATGCTGGGGGTGTTTCCCCTATTTTTTCTCAAGCAGTATGAAAGAATCGGGACATTAAAATATACTCTGTTTTGGTATAGCTCTCTGATTTTTTTAGGAATAAGCCTGGTGCTCATTGTCATAAGGAGCATGATGACTCTGGCAGCAGGAAGGAGTCACCCCAACATCGTTTTGCTTGAGGGAAGGAGGTTCTATGTTTTGCACCTGTCCTTTCTGGACAAGGCTATTCTGGCTTACGGGGGCTGCGTGGGACTTTCTTTTCTCTTTAGTGAATTTAAAGGCTTCGCCTTAAAAGGGGCAGACGGTTGGCAGATGGGGCTTTATGCGCAAGTGATTTTTCTGTGCCTGTATTTTGTACTGTCCAGATATAGGGTATGGATAAAGCCTGTAATAGCAGTTCATTTTATCTCTTCAGGCTTGGTATTCCTCCTGGGAATACTGCATCGGTTTGACGTGGATCCTTTAGGAATGTACGTAGGATTAACGGTTTTACAGAAAAAAGAATTTTTATCCACCATAGGACAGGCTACCTGGTATTCCAGTTATGTCTGCACCGTATTTGCCCTTGGACTATTGGTGTTTTATTTTAGCGAAAGGCCTCGTATTCAGTTGGGGGCAGGAATTTATACAGTACTTAGCTTTGGCACTCTGGTAACCCAAAATAGTGACAGCGCTTTTGTAGCCATGGGAGCAGTAATGCTGCTGCTGGGCTATTTTTCTCTCAACCAGTGGGAACGTCTGGTACGCTTCTGGCAGCTAATGACTTTTCTTTGGGGAACCTTTGGCAGTATGGGAATACTTCAACGGATCTTTGCAGAAAGGATGATTCCTCTGGATTCTCTTTCTCTGTTTTTTTCCCAGAGTCTGTTTACCTGGGTGTGTTTTTTCCTATCTCTGGCGATGTATCTCATTTTAGAGAGGATACCGGCAGACAGCCGGGAGGAGATGCTTGTGGCGATGAAAAGAGCCTATATCGTGTTTTTAATTATTCTGGCAACGGTACTGGCAGGAATGATTCTCTTTATTTTTTTCAATACCGGGGGCTATCTGTTGAAGTGGTTCGGTTATCAGTCTTCTAATTCCTATTTACTGTTTAATGAACGTTGGGGAAACAACAGAGGATCCTCATGGATGATTACCTGGCAGCAGTTTCTGCAGCTTCCTCTTTTGCATAAGCTCTTTGGCGTAGGGCCGGATGCTTTTTCCGCCTATTTGTACAGTATGGAGGAAAGTCGGGAGCTGTTGAGAAGTCTTTGGGGAAATTTGACACTTACCAACGCCCACAATGAATACCTGAATCATCTGTTTTGCTATGGACTGTTGGGGCTTATCAGTTGGCTCACCGTATTGATTGGGGGAGTTTGTTACTTTTTTAAAAAGGCGAAGGAGAAGCCCTATGTTATAGGCTTTGCACTGTGCATAGCGGCCTATGGCTGCCATAATTTTTTCTGCTATCAGCAGGTTTGCTGCACCTCTTTTTTATTTATCCTGATGGGGGTGGGAGAAAGTTTGACAAAATGGGAAAAATCCCCTACTATCATAAGGAATAATGATTAAAGAAAGTAATGCAAAGCACAGTGAGGTTTTGCCGGAATGGAGGAAAGAATGGCAGATAAAGACAACAAAAAAAAGGTGGAGGCCATTACCTCAATGGAGGTGGATTTTGCCCAGTGGTACACCGATGTGGTAAAAAAAGCAGAATTAATCGACTATACCAGCGTAAAGGGTTGTATGGTCATTAAGCCTGCAGGCTATGCAATCTGGGAATTAATTCAGAGTCAGTTGGATCAGCGGTTTAAGGAAACGGGTGTAGAGAATGTCTATCTGCCCATGTTTATTCCGGAAAGTCTTTTACAGAAGGAAAAGGATCATGTAGAGGGTTTTGCGCCGGAGGTGGCCTGGGTGACCCATGGAGGTCTGAATCCTTTACAGGAAAGGCTTTGTGTAAGACCTACCTCTGAAACGCTGTTTTGTGATTTTTATAAAAATGATATCCAGTCTTACCGGGATTTGCCAAGAGTATACAATCAATGGTGCTCTGTA
>JBJELR010000101.1:0-3552 GCA_051879255.1 Lachnospiraceae bacterium
TTCTGTCATTAATCATATATAAGATTTTTTCCGTATTCACCGGATACTCCTCTGCTATCTCTAAAAGCAGCTCTTTTTCCTTACTGTTAGCCGTCCGCAGCCTCCCGATAGGAAAGGTAACCTTCCTTCCCCAAAAGGCTGCTGCCCCATAGGCCATATCTGCATAAGCAATCACATAGCTTCCGTCACTAAGTCCCAGAAGATAGTAGCGGCCATATAAGTATTTACTGTGCTGTGGACGTTTGGTATACTGCTTCAAGGGTTTCTTTAACCAGGAATACCTCATCTCCCGATAGTTTTCAGCCCTCCTGTTAATATCCGCAGGGTTCTTCAGACGATAAACGTTCAAGGGAATAATCTCCGAAGTCTTTACCGTCACAAAATCCAGGCCGTTATAAATGCCCTCTTCATATTCCTTCATACTTTCAAGCCTTGGAATGTCCTCTCCTGCCCGGTAGCCACAGTAATCCGTATAGGGATTAGCAGCAATATCACTTTGCTCAATCCTGGGAATAAAGGAATGCACCATAAACCATGACGGAAAGTTCAAAACCAGCCATCCGGCCAGCAGCCACGCGGCTGCTGCAACTATATAGATCAATATTGTTTCTATTCTATCTCTGTTCATAATCCCCTCCTGAAAAATGCACTGGTACAAAAGTGATTCCGCTAATTCCCCTTCGGAGCATACTCTCGGCAAGGGGCAGGGAGACAATAATCTTATGCTCCAGGATTCCTTCCACACGAAATATCTCCTGCCTGACCACCTTCTTCCTGTTCAAAACAAGCTTTTCAAGCATTCCATTTGCGTATTTTCCGGTCTGGTTGCTGAGACAGTCCAGTGAAGCAACATAGGGAAGCCAGTAAAGAGGTGCCGTATTATCCTCTTGGCTGACAGCAAAAAGCTGTATTCCCTTAAATTCCATTCCGGGGTCATAAAGAGAGAGCAGCCGCTTCATCCGATCAGAAACTAAGAATGCAGGCTCCTGCAGCACATCATACAACTCCCGTTCCGGCGAATGCTCAAAGTAGCCTACCGTCAGAGACGGAATTTTACTGAAGGCTTCCTTCGAAATTCCATTTTTGTAGACCTTACTATCCAACCGCAATATCTGAATGGGATTTACTGCTTCTTTATCCGGCATCAATTCAAAATATCTCAAGTTTTCTTTTCCTCCCCCTTCTTCAGACTCTGGTAAAATTCATCCGGCAGACTGCTGTCCTCCACTTCCACTGCCTCCATCCGGCAATCTTTAAAAATACTTGCAGAGAAGTCGCTGGATTTTATGTTTACTGTCGAAAAACTGCAGCTAATAAATTCTGTCATCCCCTGAAGCCCTGTGATTTCCTCTATTTCCGGCAGCATAGCATTGCTTCTCATCTTGCTGAAGCTGACCTGGGAAAAAACACATCCCTCAAATCTGGCTCCCTGCACATCAAGCTTGGAAAACTCACAATTTTGAAATGTACATCCCAAAAATCGGGCATCCTTAAAACTGCTTTCCTCAAGCCGGGAATCCAGAAATCTACATTCCCTGAATTGACAGTCATCCAGGGTGAGTCGGCTGAATTCTTTATTTTCATACCATGCCTGGTGAAACCGACAGAAGCGCAAATCAGTATCCTTTTCACACAGGAAGATATCGATCTCCTCCCTCTCAGCCAAAAGAGGCTTCTGCCAGTCACCATATTCCCCAAACCAGAGTACAAAATGATCTGTTTTTTTCAGTCTCTGATAGACCTCCCTTTCTCTCAGCCCGTAGAGATGATACTTGATCAGGGTGGCCATAAGCCAAACCTCTATCCTGGCTGTTCCCATAGCCTTGCTCCTGATATAGGGCATACGGATTACTCTGTTCATTCCCTGCTCACCTGTTCTTCGTTTTATCTGCTCCAAAAAGTCCTCCCAGCCGGGAAACATCCAGGAAACCGGAAATTCTCTCATCACCAGAGCCTCCTCCAGGAAGGGCTCACCCGGATAGACGGCAAACAGAAAATATGGACAGCCGCAGACCAGAGAGGTGTAGGGGAAGGATATACTTATGGTTTCTACTGCCCCCAGCTTTCCCATTTCCTGCCAAAGACAAAGACTTTGCAGAAAGGCATCCACCTGGCCCGTCAGTTCCTTATGTATCTCTTTTGCCTGAAGGGTAACCTCCTTCAGGGTCTGCTCCAGATATGCCTTTGCTGCCGGATGGTAGCACTCTCTATGATGCTTCTTCTGCCATTCTATCTTGTCCACTGTGGTACCTCCCTAATTCAGAATAATGTTTTCTGCACTGGCTGTTATTCCTTCCTTGCGTATATCCAGATAGGCCGTTGCGGTTCCCACAAGCACCTCATTTTCAGCTATAATCCTGACCTCATCCCCTCCCTGAATATTGACCTTTGTTCCCGAGGTGATATTAATGTCCATATCCGATATAATCTCAATGCCCTTCTCATCGCTCAGCTTCAGATACAATTTACCCTCCCTGCAGGTAATCACCAGACCATCCTCAGTCATCAGAATCTGCTTGCCATTTAAACCACTCCAGCATTTTTCCTTCACATTAGGGCGCACATTCTTTGCCACTGAGCCGGCTGCAAATGCATCCGCCTCATTTCCTGAGGGAAAGAATATCCTTACCTCATCTCCTTTCTGCGGCATAGAATACCAGCCGCTGCCGTCCTGAGAGGAGTATGCCGTAGAATAGGGAAACCACCAGTTACTTTCTTCATCCTCTCTGGAATCCACTGAACAGAAAAAAACCTTTACCTTATCTGCTTTTACCTCACTTACTCTCCCCGTCATCAGCCTTCCGGATGCCTGCATATTTGCAATGGCAGGCACCTGAAAGCTGGTCTTCAAGCCTAACACATAGCTGCATTCTAAAATACCATCACACAATCTGGCTTCGATACTCTTAATTCGGACTTCTTTTCCCCGAAAGAGAACCGTATCTCCCAAATACAGATAGCTGTAGGACTGTATCCTTTCTGAGGCAAAGTCCTCCCTCATGGTGCCCAAACCCGGGGATATATTTTCTGCAAAGGAACGATACTCTGCATCACTTTTCGTATAATCAGAGAAGATGGTATCTATCTGTCTGGTCTGACCGGAAGGCGGCAGTCCTATGTATATATGTGGTGTCTTTGCCACAATATTGGCAAATGCAGGAACACCCAACTGTGAAGCCATCCGAATCATAAATTCCCAGTCTGTTTCGTTACACTGCATAATGAAAGCCCCGATTGGCTTATCCGTTACCGTAACTGATACCGTTCCCTTTTCCTCCAGAAGCCGGTTCATAATCTGGCCATACGTTTTCGTTGTGTTCTGAAAGGTTCTGCTGTCTTTCTTTACATCAATCTGACTGCTGGTGGTTTTTGCCATGACCTCCAGAATGGCATATTCCTGCTGCCGGGTAACCTTAAGGCTGTCAATTACTCCGCAAAAGAGTCGTGAAGGCTGTTCCTTAGCAGTCGTCGTAATTTCAACAAGAAAGGTTTCATCTGCCCGTTTGGCAAACTCCCCGGCTATATCACCGGGAACCAATCCCTTTAGCCATG
>JBJELR010000102.1:0-3512 GCA_051879255.1 Lachnospiraceae bacterium
CTACTCCTGTGTCATTAGCCCTCTGTGAACGTGTCCACCAGTCTTTGCTTGTGGTGTCACCTCGGTAGTACTTTAGTCTTTCTGAAGCATTGGAATACAAGTTCAACATCTCTTTTGCACTTAGTACAAATACAAAGTCTTCTGAAGCATAGTCTAGAGCATTGATTGCTGAAGTCACACTGTAAGAAGCTTGTGCTGTCAACGACGTTTTTGCTATGGCATTTTTTTCTACTGATGAAAATACACCCGTATTTCCATAAAAATTATTACTATTCAGCCAACTTTCAAGATCGCTATTAGGCCACTTATTGTTGCCGTAATTATTAAAAGTTTGGTTAGCTATTACACTATCGCAGTCCAATAATAAACTATCTACCACTGTCTGTGTGCCAGAAGACGAGTCCAACACCCTATAGGCCAAGGGATTGCCATCGTACTGCCCAAAATAAACCTTGTCATTATTTGAACTCCACGTACCACCTGGCCTAAGCTTCGTAGCATCCAGATTAATACTTTTAGCTCCACTTGCCGCTTCTGCCGAAATAGGCAACCATATGCCTAATAAACACACTGTTATTAGGCACAGTACAAGAAGAACCTTCCACCCCCCCCCACGCGGAAAGGAATTCTTTTCTTTTCATTGCTTCCATACCTTTTCCTCTCTTCCTCTTTTGTTCACTTTTCTCTTGCTTTTCGTTGACTTCTATATATTAAATTACTCAACTTTCCCACTTCCAATATCCAACAATAGAAATCGCCTTCATTATACGATATATCCATATCCCATGGCAAGCAGAATTTGACCATGTTAGACCTTTTGGGGACTATTTTCGACAAACTAAATCCATCTTTAGGATTTAGCCTAAGAAGACCCCACCTAGAAATCCAAATACTTTAAATACCGTTCCTCAAAGCCTTCTGCCAGGGCAAGATTCAGTCCCTCGACCCTTTTTAAGATTTCCTCCAACCGCTTTTTTTCGGTTAAAGCTTCCTCTTTCCTTCCGTAAGCAATGGCTCCCTGCAAAGCTCCGTTTCCGATGGCTATGATTTTTCCTGTAAATTCCCTGGGAAAAAGACCGATTTCTATGGCCTTCTGAACAGGAAGCTTAGTTCCAAAGCCACCGGCCAGATATACCCTGTCTACCTCCCCAGGCTTACAGCCAAAAGCCTCCATCAACTGTTCCATTCCTGCCCGTATAGCTCCCTTGGCCAATTGAAGCTGTCGGATATCCTGCTGATAAATAGCAATTTTTTCTCCTGTGGAACTGCTCCATAAGGAATAACCCGTTTTATCATAGGGGGGCTGAAAAGCACCTCCTTTGTCCATTAGCCTGTTTCCTATAAGTTCTGCTATAGCTTCAATAATTCCCGTTCCACAGATACCCACAGGCGGCTGCTTGTCTCCAATGGTTCCGATTATTGCACGACGGTTCATTATTTTCACCTGATTAATGGCTCCCGGAATACTTCCGGTTCCGCAGGTAATATTTCCTCCCTCAAACGCAGGGCCTGCCGCTGTAGAAGCTGCCAGCAGTCTGTTTTTGTTCCCAACAACCATCTCTCCGTTGGTTCCCATATCTAAAAGCAAAGAAATACCTTCCTCCTCAAAACCAGGACAAATCAGCAAATCGGAGGTAATATCTCCTCCTACAAAAGCAGATATTCCAGGCAAAATAATCACCGGAATCATAGACAGCTTATCTTCTTCCTGAATGCCTAAGCCTATATCTGCCCTGATTTCTCCTAAGGTTGTGCGGATCATCTCCAAATGCTCACTAAAAAAAGGATGTCTGCCCAGGGCTTCACAGTCATATCCCATAAGCAGATGAACCATAGTGGTATTGGCTGCAATCATCACTTTTGTAATGGGTATCTTTCCCTGCTCGGTCAGCTTACTGATTCCCTTCCACAGATCCTCTGCAATTAATTGATGTAATTTAGAAAGCTGACCTTCATTGGCCGCCGCAATCCTGCTGATTACATCTGCTCCGTACATTCTCTGGCGGTTCAGAGCCGCATAGGTATCCTTTATCTCCCCGGAGGCCTGATCCACCAATACCATCGCAATAGTGGTAGTTCCGATATCTACCGCAATATAAGCAGATTCATCAGCCTTAGAGCTCCCCTTTCCAGCTTCTCTTAAAGCATCTGATGGCTTTAAGGACGACTTACTCATTCCTTCCACCAGAATCTCTCCTTCATTTTCCCTGGGCAGTTCCAAAATAATATCCGTTACCGGCCTGATTTTACAGGCAAGGTGCAGTTTTTCCTCTACATCCTCAGACCTGACCTTCCCCTCCAGAATCGTGACCCTGCATTTTTTGCAGGTTCCCCGACCTGCACATAGGGCCGGAAGATAGATTCCGGCTTCCTGTAAGGCTTCTAAAAGTATCTGCCCTTCCCCACATTCAATTTGCTGATTTTCCCTGCCTTTTATTGTAATTTTCATTATCCCTTCCTCTTTCTTCATCTGTCTTATCGTTTTCGAAGTTTAACCTTTCGCTCCTTCATCCGCTTTCCCTGTCCACAGCTTACTCAAATTTTCTCACTAAAGATATTCTTATATCCTTCCCCATAGATTTCTGCCGCACTGGAAATAATCATAAACGCATCTCCGTCTTCTTCCTTTACAATATCTTCTATCTGGGGAGCAAGCTGCTTACGGACTACACACATAATCACCCGTTTTGCTTTTTGACTATATGCCCCTTCCCCTTCCAGATAGGTTACACCAATATCCAAATCTGCCAGAATGCGGTCTCCTATCTCCTTCCAGCAATCACTGATAATATAAATCAGCTTTGCCCCATCAGCTCCATAAAGAACCAAATCAAAGATTACCCCCATCAGCATCACGCTTATGGCTGCATAAAAAGCAGAATCCATATTTTTAAAGACGATTGCAGACAGCCCCACCACCACAAGATCGCAGATCATAAACAGTCTCCCTGTCTTCAGATGAGGAAATCGGAGTCTGAGTACCTTAACCACAATATCCGTTCCCCCTGTAGTAGCACCATTTTTAAACACGATTCCCAAGGCAAACGCAGCCAGGGATCCACCGATTACAGCCGCCAGCAGGGAATCTTTTGTTACTGGGGGATAGGTGGAAAAAAAATTAGTAAAAAAAGAAGTAAGTATAGTGGCATAAATAGTGGAAATCAGAAAATGAAACCCAAATTTCCATAATCCAAGGCACAAAATGGGAATGTTGAGAATCAAAAGCAACGTCCCGGTTTCCACCTGGATTATCCTGTTTAAGATCATAGCCAGACCGGTTACTCCTCCCGGGGCAATATCATTGGGATCTAAAAACAGACTGACCGCTACACCATATAGCAGGCAGGCCATCATTATCATTGCATAGTTTTCGATTCTGTTTCTCTTTTTCTTTTCTGCCATTTTTCCTCTCATTCCGCTGCACGACAGCTTTTTTCTTTTAAAAAGAATCTGCCTATATTTTAGGCAGATTCCACAAAAATATGCTGACTGTTTAAGTTCCCTGAAGGTCC
>JBJELR010000103.1:0-3508 GCA_051879255.1 Lachnospiraceae bacterium
AAATGTCATCAATATACAGAGTTTTAATGGGAGTAAGAACAGGGTCATTTTCATACTGCTGATATAGACAGAAGGCATGGGCAAGCACCTGATTTAGTTCATCTACAGCCACAAAGACTGGTCGTTGGGCATCCAAAAGAATGGACTCCAGTTGTTCTTCATTATATTTCCCTTTCCCATAGGAAAAGATATCCGGGCGGCCTTGATGATGTACCAGATTTACCTGCAATAGAAGTCTTCGCAGGCCGGGAATATCCTGTTTTGTTGCAGGTCTGATTTCCATAGTGTCTCCCTCCCGCTGCCTATAGCAGGTGTACACCCTTCTTTTCACACAGTTCTACAGTTTCGGTGGGCCATAGGGAGGACTGTACCTCACCAATATGAGCCTTTCTTAAGAAAAACATACAGATACGGGACTGGCCGATACCACCACCGATGGTGTAAGGTAGCTGTTTGTGCAGAATAGCCTTCTGGAAAGGAAGACTGGCCCTATCCGTACAGCCGGCTTTTTCCAACTGCTCCTTAAGGCTGTTTTCATCCACACGAATGCCCATTGAGGAAAGCTCAAGCGCAATATCCAAAACAGGATAGTATACAACGATGTCCGCATTCAAAGCCCAATCATCATAGTCGGGTGCCCGGCCATCATGAGGCTTACCATTTGCCAGCTTATCTCCAATCTGCATAATACATACGGCACCCTTGGCCTTGGCAATATAATACTCTCTTTCCTTAGGAGTGTTATCAGGGAACATCTCCTCCAACTCAGAAGTGGTAATAAAGTAGATATCATGAGGAAGAATTTCCTCGATATAATCATAACGGATTGCCATGTATTTCTCAGTTTTACGAAGTACCTTGTATACCGTCCGTACAACAGACTGGAGAGTTTCCAGGGTACGTTCCTCTTTGGTAATGATTTTTTCCCAGTCCCACTGATCCACATAAATAGAATGAATATTATCGGTGTCCTCATCTCGGCGGATGGCGCTCATATCGGTATAAAGACCTTCCCCTATCTGAAAACCATACTTTTTCAGGGCGTAGCGCTTCCACTTGGCCAGAGAGTGTACAATCTCAGCCTCATAGTCGTTCATTTCCTTAATGCCAAAGGTTACCGGACGCTCTACACCGTTTAAGTTGTCATTAAGACCAGAAGCAGGATCTACAAACAGCGGGGCAGACACACGAAGAAGATTGAGCCGCTCTGCCAGCAGGTTCTGAAAAAAATCTTTTACTGTTTTAATCCCCACCTGGGTATCGTGTAAATCCAAGGCGGATTCGTAGTTATCAGGAATTCTTGTTGCCATTGTTCTCCTCCATTCCGAAGCATTTCACCTAAAGCAGGGCTTTGGGCGAATGACTAATCCTATTTATCATAGAACAGAATGTTTCTGTAGTCAATGGCGGATTACACCTGAGTACAGGATTTTTCCATGAAACTAAATAAGGAGCAGGCCCTATAATACCATCCATGATATTGCCGATATAAAAGATAAGCAGGAGGGAAGAAAAGGGATGAACGTATCGAAGAATGTAGTTTTTTTAAGGGGTATACAGGATAATAAAAGGGCAAAGGCTGAAGAAACGAAGGAGGGAACCAGGAAGAAGCAGCCGGAAAATACTGCTCTGTTTGCCGGCAGAATGAATGAGGATTTATTTTCCAATAAAATTCTGGAGAAGAAAAAGGAAGCGCAGAAAAAAGCCATGCAGGTTGTAGGAGATGCATGGAAGGGGGAGCGCAAAATAGATGAAGATTTGCAGGAAAGAAGAGACCTGATTAATGCTTTGGAGGGAGAAAATGGTGAGGCGCTGTCTGAAATTAATGAAATTAATCAAAGGCAGGAAGAACTGAAGAAGCAGTATGGAATTACTAAGGACAGTAAGGAGGAGAAGGATTTAGAGCTACTTCGGAGGGAAAAGCAGATGTGGACCAATCCCGGTGCAGGGGAAAGCCTGACCATGGAAGAAATGCGTTATGTGCAGAAGCTTCGTTCAGAGGGACTTACGGATTACCAAAAGCGTCAGCTATCGTTGGATGCCGAAAAGCGTCATTTTCAAGATATTGTGGATGAAAATAAGAAAAAAATTGTTGAAGAAAATGCAATTATTCGAGGGGTAAGGCTGGAACGGTTAAAGAGCGATCCTATGCTAAAGGCACAGGAGGAGGCAGAGGAGATTAAGAAGGCAGCCATTGATGAAATTGTGGGAATGTTGATTGAGGATGCCAAAGAGAATATTGACGAAGAAAGTGAGGAAAATCGTCAAAAGGCTGAAAAGCTGGAAGAAGAGCAGAAGAAAATGGAAGAATTTATCGAGGCACAGAAGGAAAAACGGAAGGAAACGGATAACCTTCTGGAAGAAATGCCGGTAGAAGAACTGATTGGGATGGAGCAGTTAAAAGAGGAGGTAAAGCAGGAAGTACAGAAAATTGTCGATAATATGAATCTGGTGGTTGAGGACATTAAGGGCGCAATGGTGGATAAAACCCTGTAAGCTCATGCCCGGAATCTATTCCCACCGAAAGAATTTTACAGCTATAATGCTGCAGATTACCCCAATTAGCAGCATAAAGCCTACTGCACCTGTTACCTTATCAGTGGGAAGCCCGAGTGTGGCATTTTTCAGTATTTTTATTCCCTGTGTCAATGGCAGAATATTCACTATTTTTTGCATCGAATCGGGCATTACTTCATACGGAAGAGTAGCACCTGAAAAAATAAGCATGGGAAAGTATAATGCACTGGCAATTACTCCGGCAATTTTTGAGTTCTTTGCAATTCCTCCGACCATCACTCCTATGCTGAACATAGAAGTCATAACCAATAAATACCCGAGGAGGAACAATCCAAAGCTTCCACGCATGTTAAAGCCGAAGAAACAAGTTGCTACAAGGAACAAACTGAACAAAGATATTACCGCATAGATTACATACATCGTAACTTCTACCAGCAAAACAAGACCTGGCTTTACCGGTGTTACCTGGTATCTTTTCAAAATCTGCTTGGAACGATAATCGGAAATCACCAGTGGCAGCCCCATCACGCCACCTGCACAGATTGCTATGCTGCACAAGGCACCAAAAGATTGGTCCAGAAAACTGTATCCGGCCCCCTCAAAAGCAGGCTTTTGGCCAAATACCACCCCTAAAATGATAAGTACAATAATTGGCATAATCACAGCAAAAATTAACATGTCCATTCCTCGAAGGCTCATTTTCAATTCATTCTTTAATAAAATTCTAAATGTTTTCATAGCTGTCCTCCTCATCTGTGTACCAAAGATATGCATCTTCAAAATGATTTTTTCCACTTTTTAATTTTGCTTCTTCAAGAGTTCCGTAAAATACCGTTTTTCCTTTTTTTAAAATCAATATTTCATCACAGAGAGCCTCGATTTCATCCATATAATGAGATGTAAGTAAAATAGATAATCCTTGCTTTTTCAGTTTCTCTAAAATGTTCCACACATCCCTTCTTGCTTTCGTATCCAATCCTGTTGTAAGCTC
>JBJELR010000104.1:0-3454 GCA_051879255.1 Lachnospiraceae bacterium
CTCAGCCCTTCTTCGTTGCAGGACAGTTTACCGGTCTGGAAGGAAAATATGTACCAATCAATGAGACGATCCGCGGCTTTAAGGAAATTCTGGAAGGCAAGCATGATGATATTCCGGAAGGATATTTCCTGAATGCGGGAAGCATTGACGATGTGCTGGAAAGAGTAAAATAACAGGGCACTGAGGGAATGCAGTTAGAAATGAGGAAAAGATGGCAGATGAGAGAATTTTTGAGCTAGAAATCATTACTCCTGACCGGGTGTTTTACAAAGACCGGGTAAGTATGGTAGAATTTAATACCACAGAGGGAGAAATCGGTATCTATCCGGGTCATATTCCTTTGACGGTAATCTTGAAACCCGGAGTGCTGACCATCACCGGGGAAGAAAAGAAGGAGGCTGCCCTCCATACAGGCTTTGCCACTATTTTGCAGGATAAAGTAACGATTATGGCAGAAACCGTAGAATGGCCGGATGAGATTGATCGAGGACGAGCTGAAGCGGCCAGAGAACGGGCTGAAAATCGACTTCGTGAAGGTAAGGCAGATACCGACATTGCAAGAGCAGAAACCGCATTGCAGCGGGCTATGGCAAGGATTGACACAATTAAATAAAAGAAATTTTGCATAAAAAGGCAGGTCGCTGACCTGTCTTTTTGCATATAGTAAAAGAAAAAAGGAAAATAGAATGGATGCAAGACCCCCCTTACCCTTTTTTATGACTTATCCATCGGCAGTTCCAGCCGGCAATCAATCGGAGAAAGTAAGTGGCAGAGATTATATGCGGCAGCTTTATCCGTTGGAAGCAAAGCAATATCTGGCAGTTATTGTAGGAGTTTTAGATGAAATGGATTTTCGGGAAAACTATATTTATGATGAATATCCGGATCAGCTTACCCTGCTTAGGCTGACGGATACTATTTTGAGGCTGATACCTATGCGAAATAATGTTTCCAGAGAAACCCAGAGAAGTCTTGTGCAGGTATTGCTTTATGATGAAATTATTCGTCGTCGGGAGCTTAATCGTAATTTATAGTTGTTTCTTAGAAGAAAAACGTTTACACTGGAGGAAAAGGCTCTGGGGTTTGGAGTAAAATGAAGGAGTCTTAGTAAAACACTTCAAAATGGTGGGAAAAATGGACGAAATCAGACTGCTCTGTGAGGAGTGCATCGGAGAAGATTTATATCAGATTATTATCAGTAAAACTAAGGGGAAGGGAGAGATTAGTAAGGTAAAAGTACGTCCCCTGTTGCTGAAGGGAAAATTAATGTTTCAGGTTAGTGAGATGAGGGGAGTTCAGATTTTCCATAGCAATTTAGAGAAAGAGGAACTAACGGAAAGGATAGAAAAGTATCTGGAAAAGGATTTTTCTCAGGCGGAGTTTACTTCTGCCAGGCTATGGGCCATGGTATTGGTCAGCAAAAAGGGAAAAATAACGATTAAGAAAAAGAAACAAAAGAAGGACTGCCAGGTGGATTTATCCCATAACAAAGTAAAAAACTATATTTTGCCGGAAGGAGTACCGGTTCCTTTTCTTATGGACCTGGGTGTACAGACTGCTGATGGGAAAACGGTGAAAAGTCACTATGATAAATTCCGGCAAATTAACCGTTATCTGGAATTTATTGCAGATATTATGCCTATACTCCCAACAGACCGGAGAGTAAGGATTGTGGATTTTGGATGTGGAAAATCGTACCTTACCTTTGCGCTGTATTATTATATGAAAATTTTATGCAAGCGGGATATTCAGGTGGTGGGCCTGGATCTGAAGGCAAAGGTTATTGAAGACTGCAACAGACTCGCACAAAAATATGGCTATGAAAATTTGAACTTTGTATGTGGTGATGTAGCACAGTATCAGGCCTGTGAGACAGTAGATATGGTGGTAACCCTGCATGCCTGTGATACAGCCACTGATTATGCACTGGCAAAAGCGGTTAGCTGGGGAGCCAAGGTGATTTTTGCGGTTCCCTGCTGTCAGCATGAGATAAATGAACAGCTAAAAAATGAACCGCTGCAGCCTTTGCTGAAATATGGCCTGCTGAAAGAGCGAATGGCAGCATTAATTACCGATGGAATCCGGGCAAATCTTCTGGAGGAGCAGGGATATCAGGTACAGGTAATGGAATTTATTGACATGGAGCACACGCCTAAAAATATTTTAATTCGTGCGGTTAGAGAAGCAAATCCTAAAAGAAGGGAAACGAAGGTAAGTGAAATGACGAAGCTTTTAGGGGTGGAAAATACTCTGCAGAAACTCTTATTTGAACAGTAGAACAGGTAAGGCCTGTTCTATGCATGGGGATTAAAATGAAGAAATCACTAATTAAAAAAATTGTGGCTGCCGGGGTATTTGTGGTTGCCCTGTTGGTTATCGATGCGTTAATGAATCAAAAAAATACAGATATTACCATGGAAATGAAGCCGGCCTCTCTGCCTGTGGTGGCAATACGACTGGGAGACATGAAGGTGAATACCATGTACGGATATACCGAAAAAAGAGAAGAAGCCTATACTAAAGATACGTTGACACCTGTTTCGGGTGATCGAACCATTTCACTTGTGATTGACACTTTCGGCAGCGAGGTAGAGGGCATTGCCTATGAGGTGCGCAGTACTAACGGAAAACGTCTGATCGAAGATGGTGAGATTACCGATTTTAAGCGGGAAGGACAAGAAATTAACTTTTCCCTTCAGCTAAAGGATTTAATCGAGGAAAATAAAGAATATGCCTTTGTGACAATATTAACGATGGAGGATGGAGGCCGGGCATATTATTATGCCAGATTCATTCAAAGTGAGGAATATTATGAAGCCCAGAAGCTGGAGTTTATTACCTGGTTTAATGATACTATCTATGGAGGTGGTGATGGCCAGGAGCTTCGTAAATATCTGGAACCAAACGGACAGGGGGATAATACCACTTTTCATCGGGTAAATATTCACAGCAGTCTGAAGCAGGTAATGTGGGATCAGTTACCGATAGAAAGAGTAGACGAGCCGGCCCTGTTTATCCGGGATATTTCCGCCCAAACCATGAGTGCTACCATGCGGTATACGGTAAGGACGGGAAACGGAAAAAATGCAGATTATTATTATGTGGAGGAGTATTACCGAATTCGCTATACTCCTAATCGAATCTACCTTTTGGACTATGAAAGGACGATGGACGAATATTTTCCGGCAGACAGTTCATCCTTTGCAGAGGATCGAATTCAATTAGGAATAACCTCCTGGGATTTCCCCCTGGAAGAAACTGAAGGAGGAAAAATTCTGGCTTTTATCAAAAATAATCGCCTGTTTTTATATAACACAATAGAAAATAAGCTGGCTCAGATTTTTTCCTTTTACGATAGGAGCAACTTTGATCTGCGTACCACTAATCGAAATTTTTCTTTAAAAATACTCAACATGGAGGACAGTGGAAACATGACTTTTATGGTGAGTGGATA
>JBJELR010000105.1:0-3414 GCA_051879255.1 Lachnospiraceae bacterium
ATATGTACCTGGAATCCATGGAGATGCTTGCCCGGTGCGTGGAAGCTGAAGCCGGGAACCAGGGCTTGGAGGGTAAGCGGCTGGTGGTGGATGTGATTCTAAACCGGGTGAGGGACAAAGACTTCCCGGACACCATTACCGGGGTAATTACCCAGAAATACCATTTTAGCAGCTACTGGAATGGAGCCATGGAGAAGGTGGAAGTATCGGAGGAAACCAGACAGGCCATCCGCATGGAGCTTGAGGAAGTAGGCTACCCGGGACTTATCTATTTTCGGGAAGGGGACTGGCCATTATACGGAACACAATGGAAAAAGGTAGGAGCTCATTATTTTAGTACGAAGTAGAGGAGGAATCCATATGCTATACCGGATAGAGTATGAGGGAGGAAAATGCTGCAACTTCGCCGATGGTCGAAAGAACCTGCTGGCCCTACTGAAAATCCTTAAGGATGAAGTCATTACCGATATTCGGAAAGTATACAAAAGCGGAGTATCTGATTCGGTAATGGAGCGTTACAAAGATTATATCAGGAAGGAGGAAAAGCCATGCTGCAGAAACCAATCATAGAAATCAAAAGGGCAAGCGAACAGTTCGTTCAACTATTTATTGATTCCGGCTTTTTGGAAGCAACAGAGAAGGGAATTAAAGTAGCGGATAACAGAAAAGTCCTGCCGCCGGCAAGCATACAGGACTAATCAAAAGATACAGATATATTGTAGGACAAATAAGGAGAAAAAGCAATGGATAGTATAAAAATAAATAAATTGGAGATAGAAAACGTAAAGCGGGTAAAGGCGGTTAAAATGGAGCCTACAGCTAATGGATTAACCATTATTGGTGGGAACAACAATCAGGGAAAGACCTCTATTCTTGATGCCATTGCCTGGGCTTTAGGAGGAGAAAAATTCAGGCCTTCTCAGGCTAAAAATAATGATTCTGTCATTCCCCCGCACTTACATATTGTATTGAATAATGGATTGGTAGTAGAGAGAAAAGGAAAGAACAGTGATCTCAAGGTGACCGATCCGGAAGGAAATAAAGGCGGTCAGCAGCTATTAAATGAATTTGTGGAACAGTTGGCCCTAAATCTCCCTAAATTCATGGAAGCTAATGGGAAAGAAAAAGCAGATACCCTGCTTAAGATTATCGGGGTGGGTGACAGACTTGCACAGATGGAGCAGCAGGAAAAAGAATTATATAACAGGAGATTGGCTATTGGGCAGATTGCTGATCAGAAAGAAAAGTTCGCCAAAGAACAGCCATATTTTCCGGAAGCTCCAAAAGAGCTGATTTCTGCTTCTGAACTAATCAAACAGCAGCAGGAAATTTTAGCCAAAAACGGAGAGAATCAACGCAAAAGGGAAAACCTGCATCAGCTTGAGCAGGAGTACCAGCGTATTAATGAACAGTTGGAAGAATTAGTAAAGCGTCAGGCATTAATATCATCTGATTTGGAAACAGCAAGAAAATCTGCTGAAAATCTACTGGATGAATCTACCGCAGAATTGGAAGCAAGCATTTCCAATCTTGAGGAAATCAACCGGAAGGTACGTGCCAACCTGGATAAGGATAAGGCTGAAGAAGATGCTCTGGAATATCGTAATCAGTACAGAAAGCTTACTGAGGATATTGAGGAGGTCAGGAAAAGTAAAAAGGAACTTTTAAACCATGCGGATCTTCCTTTGCCGGAATTGTCCATAGATGATGGGGAACTGATTTATAAAGGGCAGAAATGGGATAATATGTCTGGCTCCGATCGACTTAAGGTATCTACAGCCATTGTCCGCAAGCTGAATCCCAAATGCGGCTTCGTTCTTTTAGATAAACTGGAGCAGATGGATATGCTTACCCTAAATGAATTTGGTACATGGCTGCAGCAGGAAGGGCTCCAGGCCATTGCAACCAGAGTGTCTATGGGGGATGAGTGCTCCATCATTATTGAAGATGGCTATGTGGCAGGAACGATGGGGACAGAAGCGGTGGAAGAAAAGAAAGAATGGAAAGCAGGTGAATTCTAATGGAGATTATCAAAGGAAAACTTCCGGGAGCAAAGAAGGTAGTTATTTACGGACCGGAAGGGATAGGAAAATCAACTTTTGCCTCCAGGTTCCCAGATCCTCTCTTTATCGATACGGAAGGAAGTACAAAAGAAATGGATGTGGCAAGAACACCTACGCCATCTTCGTGGGTAACGCTGTTAGAACAGATTGATTATGTGAAACACCATCCGGATATCTGCAAAACCCTTGTTATTGATACCCTGGACTGGGCAGAGCAAATGTGTGTAACACATATTTGTGAAAAACATGGAAAATCAGGGATTGAAGATTTCGGCTATGGAAATGGTTATGTTTATGCTAAAGAGGAATTTGGCAGACTCCTAAACCGTCTGGAAGAGATCGTAAAGGTTGGCATAAATATTGTTTTGACAGCCCATGCCCAGATGCGCAAATTTGAACAGCCGGATGAAATGGGAGCCTATGACCGGTGGGAATTAAAACTGGGAAAAAAGACAACCTCACAGACTTCTCCAATGGTAAAGGAATGGGCAGATATGGTCTTATTTGCCAACTATAAAACCTTTTCGGTGGCAGTAGATGATAAGGGAAAGAAGCATAAGGCCCAGGGCGGCTCCCGGGTCATGTATACGGCTCATCATCCCTGCTGGGATGCCAAGAACAGATATGGACTTATGGAAGAAATGCCCTTTGATTATTCCGGCATTGCCCATATTATTGATGCACCGGTAAAGCAGGAGGCAGTACGGGAGAACAGCTCTTATGCACCGGAAAACCCCATGGAGAAAAATGAAACGGTAGAGCCTGAAAGGGAAAAAGAAGAGAAGCAGGAAATGCCTACAAAGGAGACAGCAAGGGAAAAAGTCCAATTATTTATGGAGAGTAATCCGGATAACCTTCCACAGGCACTGAAAGACTTAATGGAAGATAAAAAGGTTAGTGAATGGGATATTCAAAATGTGGTGGCGGCAAAAGGCTACTACCCAAGTAATACCCCCATTGAAAAATATGATGAAGGCTTTATTCATGGTGTATTAATTGCTGCATGGCCAAAAGTCTACGATGAGATTCAGATGGCCAAAGAAAAAGAAGAAATACCATTTAATTAAGGAGGACGAATCAACATGAGTAATGATGCAATAGAAAGAGGATTTGAGTGGGATGATACCATCACAAAGGATGCGGGTGAGTTTGTTCTTCTACCGGAAGGGGATTATAACTTTATTGTAGAAAGCTTTGAGCGTGGGAGACATACCGGAAGTGAAAAGCTTCCACCATGTAATAAGGCCATTCTCACCTTGCGAATCGATGCACCTGAGGGGACAGTAAAGATTACCCATAATCTATTTTTACATACAAAGACCGAAGGAATGCTATCCGCTTTCTTCTCCAG
>JBJELR010000106.1:0-3409 GCA_051879255.1 Lachnospiraceae bacterium
TCCCGGATATTCTCCTCCTCCTCAGGAGAAAGAGATAAATCCTGGCAGATTCCCTTAAAGAAATCTACTTCTCCTACACTTACCTGGAAATCCTTAAGTCCCGTATGTAATAAAGCATCCACCAGCATACTGATGATTTCACCATCAGCCTGAACCGAAGGCTCTCCCATCAATTCCGCCCCCATCTGCGTGGTTTCCTTTAATTTCCCCTGCAAAAGGCTGGTATTGGAAAAAGTATTTCCCTGGTAGGTAAATCGAAGGGGCATATCCTCTTGTGAAAAATATTTTGCCGCACAGCGGGCCATGGAAGGAGTAAAATCAGGGCGAAGGCATAAAATATTCCCATCTGAATCAAAAAATTTGAACAGTTCTCTGGCCGGTGTGGTTCCAATTTCCTTACCAAAGACATCAAAAAACTCAAAGGTAGGGGTCTGAATGTCCTGATAGCCAAAAAGGTGGATTCTTTCCTGCAGTCTGCTTTGAATCTGCAGCTTTCTGGCATATTCCTCTCCATAAATATCTCTAACCCCTTCCGGGGTATGAATTAATTCCGACTTCATTTAGTCAAAAATCCTCCTGTCTGCTAGCTTTAGTAAGGTAGTGTGCTACTACACTAAATTACGCTTAGTATACTTGAGGAAGGCCTATCTGTCAATCATTTCTTCTCTGCTTTGTAAATCCTTTTGCAGCATATCCAGATAGGGTACCAGAATCCCCTGTTTTTTCGGTAAACAGTACTGGGGCTCCAATTCCGCAAAACGAAAGCTTTTTCTTCCTCCTTCCTTGGCTCTCTCCCAAAAATACATTAGCTGTGCCAGGGTAAGGTAGTAAAATAGATTTCTGTGAGAGTAGTAAATCAGCAAAAAGGCGATTCCCCCCTGTCCCTCAAACCTTTCCATAAAACGAACCTGATGCTCATGGATATTCTGCAGAGCAAAGGTATCTGCAGCACATTCCTTGGCATCGAAGCAGACCGGAATTCCCTGGACAGCACCAATATAGTCAACGGTACTCTTTTGGTCAAAATACGCCAGGGTAATGTGACGATGCTCCTTATCGATCGTTATAGGAGTAATGGGCGTGGGAATCTTCTGCATCAGAGCCAGACCATTTTCCATATATTTTTCATTGGTTCGATTAATTAAATCCTCCAGAGTAGAGCCTCTAAGGCCTCTGGTTTTCCAGGTGGACATGAATTTTCCTCTCTTTTCTCTCTAAAATAAGCTCTTTATCGATAAATAAGCTCCTTTAACTGCCAAAAACAGTCCGGCTCTTTAGCCACAAAGCTTTTTCCTCCCAGTTTTTCAAAGGGAGCCTCCAATGGAGGCATCTTAAGACGATAGGCGTGTAATAGCTGCCATGATGGACGAAACCCGGGAATACTTTTGTTAAATTGCTTATCCCCATATTTGGCATCTCCCAGAATAGGATGTCCCAGGTGGGATAAATGGGCGCGAATCTGGTGGGTCTTTCCCGTAATCAGCTCCACCTCCAGATAGGTGATTCCTCTATCATAGGCTAAAGGGGTATACCGGGTTTCTACCCGTTCATAGCCCTTTTCGGGTACTTCAAGGGAGGTAGTAAAGCTAACCTTATTCTCCACCGTATCCTTTCGCAGATATCCCTCTACATGAGCTTGTTCATCAATCCTTCCTTTAACGAAGGTACGATAATACTTATGCACACTTCTGTCCCGAAGCAGCCCGTTCATTTTCTGGCTGCCTACCAGGGATTTCCCGCAAATCACCAATCCACTGGTGTTTCGATCCAGACGGTTACAGACAGAAGGCTTAAAGGTTTCCAATTGTTTTGGTGTAATTTCTTTTCGCTCCAATAGATATCCAATAAGCCATTCATTTAAAGAAAGGTCGGTGGACTTTGCCTTCTGGCTGAGAACTCCGGCGGGCTTATTCAGCAGTAAAATCTCCGAATCCTCATAGATAATTTGGATTCCCTTAAGAGACAGGTAAGCATTTTTATAGTGAAAAAGCTGCTCCCTGCTTTCTTTTTCCCCAACATCTTCCCTCTCCTTCAAGCCTCGAAACTTATGGAAGGTTTCCTCCGAAAAAAAGAATTCAAGGCAGTCCCCTTCCTTAAGCAGTTCTCTCCCATCGGCTTTTTTCCTGTTCAGCGTAATATTTTTTTTACGAAGCATTTTGTAGAGAAAGGCCGGTGTGGCTTCTTTAAAATATTTTTGCAAAAATTTATTCAGCCGCTGCCCGGCTTCGTTTTTTTCAATTCTAAACTGCTGCATAATTTCCCCATGATACTGCCTAAACAACTAAACACCTGCCGCCTCACAGGGATACAGCAAACAGCGTGGATAATACGCTGTCCTCTCCCCTGTTTTCCGACTCAAGCTCCATAAGCCTATCAACGCGATCCATGTATTTGGTTAAATCCTGGTAGAGCTTAACCTGATAATTAGTAATCCCATCTTGCTTCAATATGGTCCTGATATGCTCTTCAAAGTCAGCGGCCTTTGTTCCCTTATCCTGGGAATAGGCAATTACAGAAAGATGTTTTACCACTAAATGATGAATTTCATAATTTTTCCGGTAACTGGTGAAATAAAGGTTATAGCTGCCAAGGTCCTTACCAAAGCGGCTGCTGATTGCCTCCCTCGTTTCCTTTGTACAGCCCCTTATCCTTAAATACATAATCATGGATACGGCACTTTTACTGGCCGGAAGACAGCCCAATACAGCTACAATGGTAAGCAGATTACTTTTACTCTTTGCAGACAGATAGCCCAGCAGAAAAATAGCCGCTGAGATTCCAAACAACAGAATAGTTTTTCCTATTTCCCGTCGTTTACGCCAGGGAAGATAATCATACTCTCCTTTTGTTACTTTTCTCATGACTGCTCTCCCTGTTTGGCTTCTTCTTTATACATATGCTGTACAATTTCCAACATGAAATCATGAGGAATAAATTTGCAGATTACATGAAAGGCTTTTATGGGCAGGCTGCAGACGGAAACACTTTTCCTTCTTTTCGAGGCATTCAGCGCATCCTTTACTACCTGTGCAGCCGTTACCGAAAATTTTTCTTTTGCCTGCAAAGTCTCCCCATATTGCTCAGCCCGTTCAAAAAAGGCAGTTTCCACAGGGCCGGGACAAACTGCGGTAATAAAAATTTCCCGACTCCTTACCTCCTCCTGCAAGGCTCTGGAAAAGGAAAGGACATAGGACTTGGTTGCCGCATATACGGCAAAATTCATCTGGGGCACAAAGGCTGCCGAGCTGGCCACCTGAATGATTCGTCCATTTCTTACCATAAAGGGCAGAGCCATATAGGTAACTGCAGTAAGCGCCTTACAGTTTAACTCAATCATCCCAAGCTGCTCCTGCAGCGGAATTTGTTCAAAGGGCCCCATCAGCCCGTAACCGGCACAGTTTACCAGCAT
>JBJELR010000107.1:0-3408 GCA_051879255.1 Lachnospiraceae bacterium
GTACCATGGTAGCCAGTTCCATCATGGACATCTGAAAGGCTCCATCACCACAGACAGCAACCACCTGACGGTCAGGACAGCCAATTTTTGCTCCCATTGCTGCCGGCAAGGAGTAGCCCATGGTTCCCATACCTCCGGAGGTAAGAAAACGACCTTTTTTTACCACATGATAGCCGCAGGACCAGATCTGATTCTGTCCCACATCCGCAACGTAGATTCCTTCTTCATCCATTTTTTGGGAAAGCAGATGAATAAACCTTCTGGGGTCTACATAGTCATTGGATTCCTTAGGCTTTGGCTCCATATTTTTAGCATACAATTCCAGTGTTTCCACCCATACATCGTGGTTACACTCTATCTCCTCTTTACACAGGTCTTCAAAAATATGCTTGATATCGCCCACCAGAGGAATGGTAGGCCCTGCATTCTTACCGATTTCACAGGGGTCAACATCAATATGTACCAATACCTTTCCCTTAAGAATCAATTCCGGCTGGTTAACCGACCGATCTGCCACTCTGGCACCGGCCATAATCAGAAGGTCTGACTCCTTCATTGCGCGATTGGCATACCCTCTGCCGTTATTTCCTACCATTCCAAAATATAAAGGATGTTCAGTGGGCAGAGCACCGATTCCCATCATGGTACTGACTACGGGAATATGGTATTTTTCTGCAAAAGCTCTCAGTTCACTTTGGGCATCGGCCAGCAGAACCCCTCCTCCGGCATAGATAACCGGGCGCTTCGCTTTCGCTAACTCCTTAACTACCTTATGAATCTGAACCACATTTCCTTTGACCGTAGGCTTATAGGTTCTCATTTTTACTTCTTCAGGATAGTTGAATCGGCTTACAATCTGGTTCTGGACATCGATGGGAATATCGATAAGCACCGGCCCCTTTCTTCCTGTACCCGCAATGTGGAAAGCCTCCTTGAAAACCCGGGGAATATCTTCCGCATCACGTACAAGATAGCTGTATTTAACAAAGGATTCTGCCGCTCCCGTAATATCGGCCTCCTGAAAAACATCACTGCCAAGAAGGGAGGAGTCCACCTGTCCGGTAATGCACACCAAAGGAATACTGTCTGCAAAGGCAGTGGCAATTCCGGTAATCAGGTTGGTTGCTCCGGGACCACTGGTTACCGCACAGACACCAACCTTTCCGGTTACTCTGGCCAGGCCATTGGCTGCATGAGCTGCATTCTGCTCAGTACGAACGAGTACAGGACGGATGGGGGAATCCAGCATACTATTAAAAAAAGGGCAGATGGCCACACCGGGGTAGCCAAAGACCACATCAACATTTTCTCTTTCCAGACATTTTATCATCAAATCTGCACCGATCATGAAATTCGCCTCCTTTTCTTTTCAAGAATAAATATATGTATTTTAACACAGTAAAGTGAGAAAAACAACTAGCGGAATCGGGAGAAAAATTCCGACAACGGAGAAACCACCTTACCCAAATCTTCAATGGACTGATTCAGGCCTTCAAAATTAATACTGTTCAGCTTTTCAATGGCTTCGGTAACACCGGTACTGCTGTCCTCCACCAAGGTTTCTACCGAAGCAAAAACCTCATTTACTCTGGCTGCTGTATAGGAAATATCCTCCAGTGCACGATTGGCAGTATCCAGTGTGGTGGTGATTTGAGGTACCAGGGTGGCTAAGGTAATAATCAGAATGCAAAAAATCCCAGCCATGGCAAACATCAGTACCCGCATCATATTTAGCTGTTTTTTTAACTGATTACGCTCTTTTTCACTTTCTTCCCTAAGCTCTCTGATTAGCTGCTTTACTCCCAATTCTTCCATATTGCTTCTTCCTTTCCGAAAATCCTTAATCCTTAAGATCCAATAATGCTTTGATTACCCGAACCGTATCGGCAGCATCCTTGGCATAGCCGTCAGCACCGATTTGATGCTGATATTCCTCTGTGATCACTGCTCCGCCAATAATAATTTTAGCTTCACACTTCTTTTCTCTGGCATGAAGAATCACCTGCTTCATTTCCTGCATGGTGGTGGTCATTAACGCCGACAGCCCAATTATTGCAGCCCCTGTTTCCATTGCAGTTGCCACAATTTTTTCCTTGGGCACATCTTTTCCCAAATCATATACGGTAAATCCATAGTTTTTAAGCATTAATACAACCAGATTCTTTCCAATGTCATGAATATCTCCTTGTACCGTAGCTACTACTACGGCAGGCATATCCTTCCCTTCTGACTGCTTCTCCAAATGAGGCTGTAATACGACAATGGAGGCCTTCATCGCTTCTGCACTGTTAATCAATTGAGGAAGAAAATATTTTCCCTGATCAAACAAATCTCCCACCTCATTAATTGCCGGAAGAAGGCTGTTTTGCAGCAACTCATTGGCCTCTCTGCCGGATTGTAGAAGTTCTTTAGTTACGGCAGAAATCTGATTCTTTTTTCCTTTAAGGACCAATTCATACAAGGGAGAATCTCCGGTGCTTTCTTTGGTCTCTTTGGTATTCTCCTTAGGAGTGGCTGTACCAATGGAAATAGTTTCCATTTTTTCAATATAACGTACATCACTGTCTTCCTTATTCAACAAAAGATCACTGGCAAAGGCGGCTGCCATCAGCAGGTCCTGGCTGGGATTGGCGATGGCCATGGTCAGTCCTGCCTGAATCGCCATGGTCAGAAAGCCGGCATTGATCATACTTCTTTCCGGCAGACCAAAGGAAATATTAGACAGACCGCAGGTGGTAGCCAGCCCATTTTCTTTACAATACCGGATGGTTTCCAAAGCCTCCAGAGCCCCCTGCTTATTGGCACCCACCGTAACCACAAGGCCATCTACCACAATATCTTCTTTGGTAAAGCCCAAGGCCAGTGCCCGGTTTACCACTTCATCTATAATTTTAATTTTTTCCTCCAGGGTTTCGGGGATTCCCTTATCGGAAAGAGGAAGCAAAACAAACATGGCTCCGTATTTTCTGGCTATAGGCAGAAGCCTTTCCATCTTCTCTTTTTCCAAAGAAATGGAATTGAGAAGGGCTCTGCCGGGATAGCGGCGAAGTGCTGCTTCACAGACATTAATATAACTGGAATCAATAGAAAGGGGCAGATTAGTAACCTGGGAAATTTCTTCCAACGCTTTCAGCATCAGTGCTTCTTCATCAACTCCACTCATTCCCATATTCACATCCAGAATGGCAGCGCCCTTTTCTTCCTGAGCCTGAGCAAACTCTGTAACGATATCCATCTTACCGGCCTTCAGTTCCTCTTGCAGCTTCTTCTTTCCGGTAGGATTAATCCGCTCTCCCACAACCAGAAAAGGATCATCCAGGCCAAAGCCTAAAGTCTGCCGTTCAGAAGTAACAAAACGCTTCTTGGTTACCTCCCTCTTTATCGGCATCCTGCCCTTTAATCTATGGG
>JBJELR010000108.1:0-3398 GCA_051879255.1 Lachnospiraceae bacterium
ATCCGCCTGTCAGGGGGGCAGCGTCAGCGTATAGGTATTGCCAGAGCTTTATATAGCAATCCTGAGGTATTAGTATTGGATGAGGCTACCTCCGCATTGGATAATGAAACAGAAAAAGCGGTTATGGATGCCATTGATTCACTGTCCGGGTCTAAAACGCTTATCATCATTGCCCACAGACTTACAACGGTAGAAAACTGTGATATCAAATATGAGGTGAAAAACGGCGGGGTCAATCCGGTTCAACCGGACAAGCATTAATTGGAGAAGAAGGTTGATAAAATGCTTCACAATGGAGAGGAAAAATGAATAAAAAGAATAAGTGGCTGTTTTATGAAAAACGCTATCAATTCAGAGAGCTGTACTTTCATAAGATTCTCAGAAGGCATATTTGCGAAAAGTATCTGAATATTGATCCGGTGCTTCCCTTCTATGCAAACCAGTGGGTAATGAGTCAGAAAAAAACGAATCAGTATATTTTCAATCAGCTTATGGCAGGAAAACCATTTATGGCAGCAAGATTTGGAAATACTGAATTATCGGTGATGACCAGTGTTTTAAAGAGAAGATTATTTGGCAATACACCTGAGATTAGTGCAGTCTTTGATGAATGGTTCCATAATCTGGGAGAATTGTCCGGATTTTTTCCGAATAACCCGGCATTGGCGGAGGACTTTACGGATTTGATGCTGAACTCCTGTAAATATGTGGATATATTGGCAATGTATCACTGCAAACTGGATGATTATATTATTACGGAGTATATGCCTGAGGTTAAGCTTACCTTCTTGAACCATATTGAGCCATGGAGGAGCAAGCAGCCATGGACAGGGGCCTTAAAAGGGAAAAAGGTGTTGGTTATCCACCCGTTTGTGGAGTCCATCAGGGAGCAATATGAAAAACGGAGACTTCTTTTTGAGAACGAGAATGTTCTGCCTGAATTTGAGCTGAAAACCTTAAAGGCTGTTCAGACCATCGCAGGAGAGAAGGATGACCGATTTGAAACCTGGTTTGATGCACTGGAATATATGGTTCAGGAGGCATTAAAAATTGATTTTGATGTAGCCGTCCTTGGCTGCGGGGCATATGGATTTCCACTGGCAGCAAGGCTGAAGGCTGCGGGAAAACAGGCAATCCACATGGGAGGGGTGACCCAGATTCTATTCGGAATTAAAGGAAGACGTTGGGTGGATAATCCCAGATGTGGAGTGAAATTTAATGATGCCTGGATTTACCCTAAAGAGAGTGAAACACCCAGAAACTGCAATGTTGTTGAAAACCATTGCTATTGGTAAGAAAAGAAAGGTGAGCATATGAACATTGGCTGCAGGCTGTCTGCCTTGATTAGAAAAATAGAGAAGCACTATCAGCGGGAAAACTTGCCGGGCAGTAAATATCTGATCATAAAGAGAGAATGTGAGAATTCCGGGCTTGGATTGTTTGCTTATTATGTTACCATGCTTGCCCAGATAGAATACGCCTTAAGAAATGGTATGATACCGGTAATTGATATGAAGAATTATGCCAATACTTTTCACCGGGAGGGTGAGGTTGGAAAGGTCAACACCTGGGAGTTGTTTTTTGAGCAGCCCTGTGGTGTTACACTGGAGGAGGCCCTGAAATCAGGAAAATCCAGATATGTGTGGGAGGATATCCCGGAGTATCACCCTAACGACAGCCTGGATTTTTTATACCATGAGAAAATCGTTTCCTATTACCACTTAGTTGCAAAGCAGTATATCCGCTTTCAGCCTCATGTCCTAAAGGTTCTTAAAGAAAAAGAAAAGGAAATTCTGGGGGAAAGCCACCTGCAAAAGCAGCGTATTTTAGGGGTATTGGCGAGAGGAACTGATTATACGGGCTTACGTCCATATTATAATCCCGTACAGCCCGATTGGAAGCTGTTGGAGGAAACAATTAATCAATATTGTGACCGATACCATTGTGAGAAAATTTATCTTGCAACAGAGGATACGGATGTATTGGAGCATTTTATTCATTTATATGGGGACAGGCTCTTATATACGAATCAAAAAAGGGTGAATAAGGTGACTACCTATCTGTATGAAAATGAAGAATTTATTCATCGGGATCCTTTTGAGCGAGGGATTGAGTATTTGACCTCCATTTATATCCTGACTCAATGCAATGGCCTGGTGGCAGGACGGACAACAGGAACGGTAGGAGCCCGAATTATGGCTGAGAATTACGAATTTTGCCATATTTTCTCCTTGGGAAGATATGGGATAGAGGATAGGATGCTATCGAACAATGGAAGTGGATGGTTGAAGACAGATGAATAATAATAAAAGCAGCAGGCTTGATTACAGGCTTGTGCATCTGGGACTATATGCCTTATTTATTGCCTTTGTCAATTTGATGCTATTTAGCGGATTCGATATCATGAAATGGGATATTATGGATGCCCATTATCCTAACAGTATGTTTTTGGCCAATGCCCTCCACGATGGAAGATTACCTCTGTGGAACCCGCTATTTAATTATGGCCTTCCCCATTATGCTAATATAGGTATGCCCGTATATTACCCCACAACAGTAGTCTTTTCCTTGTTTGGGTATCGTCTGTGGATGGTTGCAGCAGAATACAGTCTGCATCTTTTCATTGCCTGCTTTGGAATGAACCGTTACATAGACTTTTTGCTCCAGGGAAAAGAGGATAATAGAGCTTGTCGAAGAATAGCACTCTTTACCGGGCTTTTGTATGGATTTTCGGGTGTGTTCCTCAGTAATGCTCAGCACATCATGATTATTATCAGTGCCGCCTGGCTTCCCTATGTCTTATTAATGTTAAGAAAATATTTTTTGCTGGGCGGTAAAAAATATCTTCTCTTTGCGGCAGCTTTTTCAGGCCTGAGCCTGCAGGGAGGATACCCGGAAGTATGGATAGGAATGCTCATTATTCTTATCCCCTATAGCTTGATGTGTTCCAGAGAAGGAAAGGGGATAAAAAAGCTGTGGGATGTAGGTAAGGCATATATGCTGTATGGAATAATGCTGTTTTTAGCCTCGGCCATAATTGTAATCCCCACCTTGCAGCTTATGAACTATATGCCCAGATTAAATGGAAGTGGTGAGATTAGCCTGGCTTCCTATGACTGGCACTTGTTTTTATCCGCCATAATACCGGGCTTTGGGACATTTTTGGCAGAGCGGACCATTGATGTCAGTATGCTCAGTGCTTACACAGGCATTTTTACTTTTGGACTGCTGGGAGTTATTTTACTCAGTAAATGGAATAGAAAGAAAATATACCTGCTGGGGATGTGCCTGTTTGCCATATTGATGATGTTGGGGAACCATACCCCGGTACATCCTCTTTTTCCACGGTATGTCCCCTTGTTTGGCAGCTTGAGATTTCCCTCTTTATGGCGTATATT
>JBJELR010000109.1:0-3395 GCA_051879255.1 Lachnospiraceae bacterium
ATGGAAAAAATACAGAAAATGAAGGATGTCTTACAGCAGGAGGCAGACTTAATCAGTACTTATGTGACCCGGTGTACCTGTACGGAAATCTCCATGGCAACAGGAAGGGTGGTATTCTATCTGGATGTAGATGAGCAATATTATTATGATATGCTCAGTGACCTTACCGGAGAAGAATTAAAAAGCCAATATCAGCTATTGGAGTTACTTAAAGGGTATAAAAGCAGGAAGGGGGAATATGAAAAGGTTCTTCAGGCAGTACAGGATGTAAGGCAAAGAGGCTATGGAGTAGTTATTCCTGAACGAGAGGAAATCCTTTTGGAAGAACCGCAAGTGGTCAGACATGGAAATAAATTTGGAGTAAAAATCAAAGCAGAAAGTCCCTCTGTGCATATGATTAGGGCCAATGTAGTAACAGAAATTGCCCCTATTGTCGGAAATGAGCAGCAGGCACAGGATTTGATTCAGTACATCAAAAGTGAGAGAGAAACCAAAAAAGGGATTTGGGAGACCAATATTTTTGGAAAAACGGTAGAGCAACTTATTTTTGATGGTATTCGAAATAAGATTGCCGGTATTGGTGAGGATAGTCAGCAGAATTTACAGGAGACTATGCAGAAAATTTTGAATGAAAGCAAAGGAGGGATGATTTTTATTATCATCTGATCAAAGGATTTTAAGACAATTTCAATAAAAAATAGATGTGTACAAAGATTATTCACCTATGGTAAAATAGTAGCGTTATCAAAATGGCGTTGCTATTTTCTTTTTTAAGGAGGCTTTTAACGAAGGATGGCAAAACAGGAACTTTATGAATACCAATATACAACACCGAATAAAAAAGTGGTGCATACCTGCTTGCCGGCATTACGTAAGCCTAAGGGAAGGTCAAAACAGAACAGTAAGGTGACCTGGGGAATTATTTTTCAGATTATCGGTGTTGTAGGACTTTTGGGTCTGCCCCAAATGGTTGCTGAAGGTGCCGGAATGGGGAGCTTGCTGACTAGAGCAGTTATTCATGGAGGACTTCTTTTTATCGGATTCTTACAGGTACGCAAGGGACGTCTGGGGCTAAGCCGAATGGACAGATACTTTCGCTATATGAAGATATTTGAGCATCAACCCTATGCTTCCATAGAGGAACTGGCAGGAAGGGTAGCGAAGAAGCCGGGAACAGTCATGAAAGATTTGGAATATATGATTGACGAAGGCTGGTTTTTAGAGGCCCATCTGGATAGGAAACGGAACTATTTTATGCTTACGGATCAGGCCTATCAACAGTTCAATGAAGCGGAAAAAGGAAGAATCCTGCGAGAAAAAGAGGAGCAGGAAAAGCAGGAAATGAAGAATAAGGAAAGTGACCCTGCTACAAAGGAGCTGTCCCGGCTTTTGGAAGAAGGAAACGGTTATATCAGAGAAATTCATACACTGAACGAAGGAATTAAGGGAGAAGAAATCAGCCATAAGCTGGAGGTCATTGAAGAAATGGCAGACAGTATTTTTGAACAGCTAAAGCGTAAGCCGGAGAAAATACCTGATTTGCGTAAGTTTATGCAATACTATCTGCCAATGACGGTAAAGGTGGTAAGGGCCTATCGGGACTTTGAACAGGAGAATCTGCCCAGCAGGCAGTTGGAAGAAAGTAAGAAGGAAATTGAAGAAACCCTGGACAAGGTGCAGATTGCTTTTGAGAAGCTGAGAGAAAAGCTGTTTGCAGAAGACGTACTGGATGTTTCTACAGATTTGGATGTTTTAGAAACCATGATGTCTCAGGAAGGGTTGATTTCCGATGAATTTAAGTGAAAGAGAGGACAAGCAGATGGAAAAATTTATTGATGGAGAGGCTTTGGAATCTGTACCGGAACTTACCTTTGAACCCTTCGTAGAGGAAAAAGAACTTCCCGCATTAGCGAAGGAGGAAGAACTGACAGAAATCAGAGAAGAACTGGAAGAACCTGCGCTTACTCCCGAGGAAAAGAAAATGGTTCAGGAGTTCAGTGAAAAAATTGATTTAAAAAATTCCAATCAGGTACTTCAGTACGGTGCCGGCGCCCAGAAAAAAATTGCTGATTTTTCTCAGTCTGCGTTGGACAATGTACGAACCAAGGATTTGGGAGAGGTAGGTGACCTTCTGGCCGGTGTTGTAGGTGAATTAAAGGAATTTGATACCGAAGAAGAAAAGGGTTTTTTGGGAATCTTTAAAAAAGCCGGCAGTAAGATGGATACCTTAAAGGCAAGATACAGCAAGGCGGAAACCAATGTCAACAATATGGTACAGGTACTTGAAGGGCATCAGATTAAGCTGATGAAGGACACCGCCATGCTGGATAAAATGTATGAGATTAACAAAAACTATTTCAAAGAATTGAATATGTACATTTTGGCCGGAAAGCAGAAAATTGAACAGGTAAAAACAGCAGAGCTTCCCGCTTTGGCCAGGAAGGCACAGGCCAGTGGACTGGCAGAGGATGCGCAGGAGGTAAACGATATGAAGGCCATGGTGGATCGTTTTGAGAAAAAAATCCATGACCTGGAGCTGACCAAAACCATTTCCCTGCAGATGGCTCCCCAGATTCGAATGATTCAGAATAATGACGTAGTAATGGCGGAAAAGATTCAGTCTACGCTGGTCAACACCATTCCTTTGTGGAAAAGTCAGATGGTTCTTGCTCTGGGAATGAATCGCTCAGTGGAGGCGGCGAAGGCCCAACAGGCAGTTACGGATGTGACCAATGAATTGTTAAGAAAGAATGCAGCAATTTTACACCAGTCATCGGTGGAAACGGCCAGAGCAGCAGAGCAGAGCATTGTGGATATCAATACGTTGACAGAAACCAATCAGCTTTTGATTCAGACTCTGGATGAGGTCATGCAGATTCAGACTGAAGGCAGACAGAAAAGACAGCAGGCTGAGGTAGAATTGAATCGGATAGAGAATACCCTGAAGCAGCGGCTGCTGCAGATGAGAGGATAGGAGTAAGAAAGGGAGAAAGAAAATGGATCAGGTATACGATAAATTAGTAAGCTGCTATAACAGTATAAGAAGCAGAATCGATTTTGTCCCTGATATTGCTGTTGTTTTAGGCTCAGGACTGGGTGATTACGGGAAAGAAATACGTGTGGAAGCAGAGCTATCCTACACAGAAATAGAAGGCTTTCCGGTTTCCACAGTACCCGGCCATGCGGGAAAATTTATCTTTGGCTTTGTAGGGGAAGCAAAGGTTGTGTGTATGCAGGGAAGGGTGCATTACTATGAGGGCTATCCCATTTCCGATGTGGTTTTACCTACCAGACTGATGAAAATGCTGGGAGCAAAAATCTTGGTTTTGACCAATGCTTCCGGGGGAATCAATCCTTCCTTCACGGCAGGAGATTTTATGATGCTGACCGACCAT
>JBJELR010000110.1:0-3376 GCA_051879255.1 Lachnospiraceae bacterium
AATAACACCGAAATCAATGTGCGGTTAGTGCCTCCCACAATGTGCCGTCTGACAATATGAACAATAATGATAAAAATTTCAAACGTACTATTATAAGTATTCTTATTGCAGTTATATTACTTCCAATAATCGAAAAAATACTAAGCCCATTGTATGACATTGTTGCCAATCATTTTCTATCTATTAGTAATACGGGAATACAGTTTATATCTGGCTTTGTCTACTCCAGAATATCTGAGGGTGTTTATATAAATATTCCCTTTTATATTTTTATAACAATAATGTCATTTATACTTAGTTTCCCAGCGTTTTATATAATTATCCCTTGCAAAGAAACAGGCTATCGCTGCAATTCTGAAAACCTAAAATCCTGTAAAAAAAGACATCAATTAAAATTTTTTTCTAAAATAAAATGTCTGTTTTAAACAATAAAGCCAGAAAATATATCACAATAATCTCCGGTGCTTTTTTGTATATATTTTTTATACTTTTCATCTTAACCACAAATTTTATTAACAACACTATTACACGTACTATGAACAATATTGAAATTGTCTCTCCGTATATTAGTGACATTGAATACAAAATGTTGAAGTCCCAATTTCATTCAATGTGTTCCAGAACTGATTTTGATACCTTTAATTTATTATTAGAAGAATATTCTTCAAAATTTGAGGTTAAATTAAAGTAACCATGACCATAACCACTGACCAAATTCCCAGCAAATTACAATTATTGCAGTCTGACCTATTTCCCATAATAGGTCTTTTATTTTTCTTTGCATGATTCCCTCCTTTAAAAAATGTATTAGCTCTCTCATGACAGCACCTGCATAAAATCAAACAAGGTAGGGGTTTCCTTTTCTTCCTCTGCAGCCTGTAAATAGCCAACTCCATCTCTAAAGTAATCAGGATTTAGTTCTATACCATATCCCCTTCTATTCATTTTTACCGCTGTCATCGGTACTGTCATTAACCCTCCGAAAGGGTCAAGCACTAAATCCCCCGGATTGCTGAAACGATTGATAATCCTTTCCACAATATCCAACTGCAGGGGGCAAACGTGCATCTGCGCCCTTCTTCTGCTCTGGTTGGTATTTAATGTCCTCATGCGGTTAATATCATCCCATACCTCCAGCGTGTTCCAGCTTCCCGGAGCAACTACCATAAAGATGGCCGGCAGTTTTCCATTCTCATCCAGCTTTTTTGCCAGTTCAACGTGTTCCTGATAGTTGTAGACAGTTTCTCTACTGTATTCCCTGTATACCCTTTGGAGATTATCTACGGAAATAGTTTCCAGCTCCTTTTTATTTATCAGCCTGTCCCCGCTGCTTCTCCAATAACCATGTGCATCTATCTGCCACTGTGCCCTGGTATATTCTTCTTTGGTTTTCGTAACCGGTTCATCTGCATAAGCTGTACTTCTGTCTGTTGGCAGTTTGCGAAAAAGCAGGATATATTCCGGACAGCCTACTCCCATCTTAGAGCCGTCTTTGCACTGCTCTGTCCACCCAAGCCGATAGGTCTGGTTATTTTCCCTAACCACATCGGTTACAACGGTAATCATGCCAAAGTACATAAATCCATGCTTCATATAGTGGCTTATACATTGTGCGTGGAAGGGTTCTATTGTTGGCATTCCTGTGCCTGTGGCATTGCCAAACAGTACTCTGTCCTTTACATGGATAGCCGCCACTCTGCCGGGACGTAAAACCCGAAGAAGCTCAGGGGTTAAAAAGTCCATCTGTTCAAAGAAGCGTTCTGTATTCTGGTTATGGCCAAAGTCATTGTAATTGGCGGAATACTCATAATGGTTTCCAAAGGGGATTGAGGTGTGAATCAAATCCACGCTGTTAGCCTCCATCTTTCCGGTTTCTTCCACACAATCATCATGTACTGCCGTATAATATTTTCCTTCTACTCTCACTGTCTCCACTCCCATCTTTCGCTGTAAGGCATATTCTTTTCCTGCTCCGGATAAGCCGTACTTTTTTACAATTTCTATCATCTTTTCCACCATATGATTATGGTTTTTCCACTTCTCCAGAAGCTTTTCTTTGATTTGCCGCTCGTTTTCCATGTAAATAATGTCAATGATTACTTTCTTCGTCTGTAGGAAACGGTAGCAGCGGTGAATTGCCTGAATAAAATCATTAAACTCATAGTCTATCCCAAGGAAGATTTCCCGGTGACAAAACCGCTGAAAGTTACATCCACTCCCGGATAACTCTTTTTTGGTGGCAAACAGCCGGATTTTTCCGTCTGAAAAGTCGATTACTCTTTTTTCCCTTATCTCATAATCCTGGGACCCGTAAATATCTACTGTTTCCGGAAGGGCTTTCTTAATTTCATGCCGCTCTGCCTCTAAATCATGCCAAAGGATGAAGTGCTCGTCAGGATTATCTTCCACAATCTCTTTCATTTTCTCCACCCTTTGCCCAATGCTTTCCCTTTTTATCTGAGCCGCCTCTTTTAGTCCTGCTGCCGCTTCGCTGAATAATTGAAGCTGTCCATCTTTTTCCTCTGCTTTTCCGTATTCAATCGGCAATTCATGCCAGTTGACTTCCAGTTGCGGCAGGACATATCCTTCATCCGAATAGGACGGATTTACATCCGATGGCTTAGTAATAAATAATGCCCAGCTGCTTACCCATAACCAAAATTCATCCTCCATATTTGGATATAAGGTCAGGTTATTTGCCTTTGTACTGTCTCTTTGGAAGAATCTGGTAAGAGCCTGTCCTGTGTCCATTACCTCCAGGTATCCGGCATAATGAATCAACTCTTTGTATTTATTTGGTGATGGGGTAGCTGTTGCCACCAGCTTATAAGGTACACCTTTAAATTTATCCAGAAAGGTTTGGTAGGTCTTACTGCCAAAACTTCTCAATACACTGGCTTCATCTAAGGCAGTAGCGGTAAAATAGGCAGGGTCAATATCCCCATCCCGGACCCGCTCATAGTTGGTGATCACAAGGTTATTTTCGCACCGTCTTACTTCCTCCATGGTGCGCACATATACCGGTTGTGCATAACCAAGCAGTCTCTGCGCATCTTTAATAAACTCCTGCTTTACTCCAAGTGGGCAGACGATTAAGGCTTTTCCTCCATGGTGGTTTATGGCCTGATGGCAAAACTCTATTTCCTGTATCGTTTTCCCCAGTCCAAAGCTTTCAAATAATGCCCTTCTTCCCCCTTTAAGTGCCCAGATAACGGCATCCTTCTGGTGGGGCTTTAATGCCGGGTTTATTTCTTCCTGCTTTACCGTAAATCCACTGTCCTTTGCTATATCTATTTTGCTTTTTAAAAATTCCAAATATTCCATTTTTCTTCAGGAGCTGTATACACTTTCGCCGGCCGGGCTGCTGCTCCTTTCT
>JBJELR010000111.1:0-3376 GCA_051879255.1 Lachnospiraceae bacterium
GGAAAAAGTGAATATACTTTTAATGTTCCGGAGGATACGGTGGAGAAGGAAGTCCATTGGTATCTGATGATGGCTGACAGCTATTACAGTAAACCACAACGCGAGGAATTTTTTGTTGATTCCGGCTACTATAAATATCATGAGGCTTATCATTTACTGAAATTTGCAAATGAGCGTCAGATATTGGAGAGAGCATATAACGAGTATCTGGAATTGAAGAAAAGCAATCTTTGGGGAAACAGGAAATACTACTAAGGAGGCGTTAGTCGCCTCTTTTGTATTAACGAGGGGTTTTTATGCGCTTTCGAAAGGAACTCTATCTGGGTGAGGGAATAAGAAACAGTTGGAAAATCCGGCGAAAGCTTAAGAGGGGAGCCGGAATGCTGGATGTATATGTCATTTCCATTGCTTCCGGCAGCAATCAGCTGGAGTGTACCCACTGCTGTTTTTTTAAGCAAAAGCTAATCCGGGAAAATGTAGGGTTGATTGTGGGACTTGCAAAGGGATACGCACAGGCTCAGCAGCTAATGATAGCGATGATAGAGGATTCCCTTAGAATAACCGGAACTCCCAATGTAAAAGAATATCTGTTAAGCGGGAGATAAAGAGGAATTTCATGGGATTGTTGATACTTCAGGTATTGAAATGGATTTTATGGATTATATTAGGACTGCTGATTGGCATAGTATTTCTTGCCATCCTGGTTCTTCTGGTTCCTGTCCGCTACCGGATTGAAGGAGAATATCAGGAAAGTTCTCAGGTTTTATGGGGGAGAATGAGCTGGCTTTTGTCTTTGGTACAGTTTACCTTTACCTATGGGAATGGAGGGGGAAAAAAACTTAAGCTTTTGGGCATTACCGTTTATGATTCTACCAGGCAAAAAAAGTCCCCAAAGCCAAAAAGAACACCTAAACCCGCCCCAAAAAAGAAGGTGCATATAACTGGCGGGCAGGAGAGAAGCAGTGATGCAGAAGCAGAAGGAAAACGAGGAAGAGAGGAAACAGAAAGTTCAAAGCCCTATCCGATAGAAGGAGAAACAAAGAAGGAAACTCTGGTGATGGAGAAAGCACCAGAGGAGAAAAAAAAGAGTATTGGGGAGCAGATCAAAGAAATCAGGGAAGGACTGGTGGATTTGCTTCGGGAAATAAAATTATTCTGGGAAACTGCTCAAAATAAGCTTGTGGTTATCAACTATTATTGGGATTTTTGGAAGAAGGAGACAACACAGTCGGCCTGGCATAAGGCCAAAAAAAGGATAGGTAAAGGGTTAAAATCCATCCTTCCCCGAAAATGGCTTCTTGTGGGAAATATTGGATTTCAAGATCCTTCTCTGACAGGGCAGCTTATGGCTGGTGTGGGTATACTTTATCCTATACATGGCGGACATTTACAAATCATACCGGATTTTGAAGAAAGCCGACTGGAGGTTAGAGGCTTTGCCAAGGGGAAAATTATTCTGGGAATCCTCCTTTACCAGTTACTGATTTTAATTTTGGATAAGAATTGTAAGGCTCTTATCCAATGGATTTTGGAAGGAGCCCCTCGGGATAATGGAGAAGAAAATGAAGATAATAATATGCAGGAGGTAACAGATGACAGACAATAGTTTCAGTTCCGTAATGACATCCCTGTTGAAGGGAGTAGATAGTGTGCTAAGCACAAAAACCGTAGTAGGTGAGGCTATCACCATCGGAGATACCATTATTCTTCCTCTGGTGGATGTATCCTTTGGCCTGGGAGCCGGTGCAGGCTGCCAGGAGAAAAAGAATAATGGCGCCGGAGGAGTAGGGGGTAAAATGAGCCCCAGTGCGGTGTTGGTAATTAAGGATGGACATACCAAGCTGGTCAATATCAGACAGCAGGATGGGATGACCAAGATTTTGGATATGATTCCTGACGTGGTAGAACGTTTTACTTCCAAAGGAGGAAGTGATGGGATGATGTCAGACGAGGAGGCTAAGGATGCTGCCTTTGGCAAGGAGATCAGTGCGTCTAAGGAAGAAAGAAATAAAGAATAGTCACTGATATAAAAAAGCAGGGCAAAAGGTGTAAGGTGCATCTTTGGCCCTTTTTCTTTGTCTGAATTTTTCTCTGTTTTTCATTGGCAGGTACTAAATTTTGCGTATACTTAGCAAACCATTACTTTACAAGGGCAGGTTTAGGGAATATAATGGTTGAGTGCACCTTGACAATTTTATATGGTAAACTGATTACTATTATTGTTTTCCTCATCCAGCGCCATGAGCCTTTAATGCCGTAAAAGTCCCGTTTTTGATAAGACAGGGCAGGTTAAGAGAACGGTATTTGAAAGGATGACGAGGAGAAGGGTTATCGAAAATTCGGCGGGCGCCCTTCCGTACAGCTTCGGTACGAGATATGTCGGCAAATATGCAGGTAACTGCAAAACAAATACGGCATAACGAAGAATAAGTAGTGGATAATGAAGTAACGGATAACGAAAAAATAGATTGATGAGGAAAAAATATGTGTGGAATTATTGGATATACAGGAATCAGGGAGGCAAGTGAGATTTTATTGGATTCTCTGGAACTTTTGGAATACAGAGGGTATGATAGTGCGGGAATTGCCCTTTGTGGGAGCAGAAAGGATAAGCCCCAAATCATTAAGTGCCCGGGGAGAGTAAAGGATTTGCGTTTGCTGTGCAGAGAAGAAAAGGCATCAGGAGACCGGGGAATAGGCCATACCAGGTGGGCTACTCATGGTGGAGTAACGAAAGAAAATGCCCATCCCCACTGTGTAGGCAAGATTACTCTGGTACACAACGGAATCATTGAAAATTATCAGGAATTGATAGATAAATACCAGCTTCAGGAGAATTTGCACTCCCAGACCGACAGCGAGGTAGCGGCTGCAGTAATTTCTCATTTTTATCAGGGCGATCCTTTTACGGCAATCCGAAGAACGGTGTTAAACCTGAAAGGAACCTTCGGACTTGCCATTCTGTTTGAGGATATTCCAGAGAAAATTTTTGTCGTTAGAAGGGTCAGCCCTATTGTGGTGGCCAATGTTGGGGAAGGGGCTATTTTATCCTCTGACGTTGCAGCTATTCTTCCCTTCACTAATCGGTATTTTGTGGTACCGGAGCTGTACATTGCCTGCCTTTCCAAAGAGGGAGCAAAGCTATATGACCTATCCGGAGATGAAGCAGAGATTGAGTGGATGACGGCAGATTGGGAGATGAACGATAGCCATAAAGGAGGATATCCTTTTTATATGGAAAAAGAGATTATGGAGCAGCCCAAGGTGGTAAGAGATACCATTAATACTTACCTGAAAAAGGGAAAACCGGATGTTACCAGAGAGGGGATACCGGACCGGATTTTGACAGAATGCAAAAGAATCTGTGTAATTGCCT
>JBJELR010000112.1:0-3366 GCA_051879255.1 Lachnospiraceae bacterium
TATGCAGCAAGTGTTCTGATGAAGTATAATGCAGGAAGCAATATGCGTGTGCTAAGCGGTGCACAGTTGGAACAGGCCCAAATAGAGGATCAGGCCAGGAAGGAGAAGGAGGCCAGACGGCAGCAGCTGGCCGAGGAATATCGGAATTCACAACAGGAGAATCCTCAAATAGTCGGAGGCTCTGATACGACAGGCGGTCAAAAGGGGACTGTGGAGACAACTCCTACCATTCAGGATTTGGGAAGCTTTTTGGCATTGGATAATTTCACCATTTCTTATCAAAACTACGAAGTGACGGATTCCTACGGGCAGCCGGATCAGGGGCTGATGATGGCGATGGATGCTACAGAAGGAAACAAGCTGCTGGTTGCACATTTTTCGGTAACTAATAATAGTGGAGAAATGCAGCAGTTGGATGTACTGTCCCTGGGAGGGAAATTCCGATTAAAAGCAGATGGGAAAACGATTCAGTCGCAATACACCCTTTTGCTGAATGATTTATCCATGTATAAAGGGCAGATTGAAGCGGGAGGAACTATTGATACGGTTCTTGTTTTCGAGATTTCTGAGCAGCAGGAGGCAGCAGAACGTGTGGAGTTAATCGTGAGCCTAAACGGACAGCAGGGAAGCATAAGTTTAAAATAGGAACAAGCGTATAGAAACGGACAAACTGCCATAGGTAATTTGTTCGTTTTTTCGTTTGAAAAAGTGCTGATTGATTTATATTTGTAAAAAAAAGATGAAATAACCCTTTAAATGGTTGACGAAAGCCAATTCAAAAAGCATACTGATATTGTTATGAAATTAACTAAAGACAGGAGGTTCCAGAATGAATCAACAGTTGAAGCTTAAAATCCAGGAATCTCTTTCAGCAGTATTACCGATTACCGGCATTGTACTGACCTTGAGTATTTTTCTGGTTCCACTGGATGTGGGAACAGTGGTAATGTTTTTTGTTGGAGCGGTAATGTTGATTGTGGGAATGGGGATGTTTCAGCTAGGAGCTGAAATGGCCATGAGCCCATTGGGAGAGGGTATTGGTGTTCAGATAACCAAAGCAAAAAGAATCTGGATTATGGCAGGGGTCAGCCTGCTTATGGGGATACTGATTACCATTGCAGAACCGGATCTGCAGGTTTTATCCAATCAAGTGCCCTCTATACCCAACAGCACATTGATTTTTACTGTTGCCATTGGTGTGGGAATTTTCCTGGCCATGGCAGTGCTGCGTATTGTGCTGAAAATTGATTTGTCCATTTTATTAATTGTGTTATACATAGGACTTCTGTTTTTTTCTTATTTTGTTCCGGGGGAGTTTCTGGCGGTAGCCTTTGACTCGGGAGGGGTAACCACCGGACCGATTACAGTTCCCTTCATTATGGCCCTGGGTGTAGGACTTTCCTCTGTACGTAGTGATAAAAATGCCTCCAGTGACAGCTTTGGTCTGGTGGCTATGTCCAGTATTGGACCGATTCTGGCAGTTATGTTGCTGGGTTTCTTTTTTAATACTACGGAAGCTGCCTATGCACAGACCGAGGTGGTAGCTGTAGCCACCATGAGAGATGTAGCTGCGGCATTTGCACTGGAATTGCCTCATTATGTAAAAGAGGTAGCCATATCAATTTTTCCCATTATAGCAGTATATTTGATTTTCCAGCTCTTTACTCACCGCTATCAGGGGAGACAACGGGTGCGTATTGTGGTAGGTTTTGGCTATACCTGTCTGGGACTTGTATTGTTTTTATGTGGAGTGAATGTTGGATTTGCGCCGGTAGGTACGGTTCTGGGAAGGGAACTGACTTCCAGTGAGCAGAGCTGGCTGCTGGTGCCCATAGGGATGCTGATTGGTTATTTTATCGTAAAGGCAGAACCGGCTATACAGATTTTGAATCGCCAGGTACAGTCCGTAAGTAATGGTATGATTTCGGCCAAGGCCATGAATCGCAGTCTGTCCATTGGTGTGGCTGTTAGTATAGGCCTGGCAGTGCTTCGCATTCTAACGGGAATTCCCATTCAGTGGATTGTGATACCGGGATATGTGATTGCTCTGCTTATGTCACGTATGGTACCCAAGATTTTTGTCGGCATAGCCTTTGACTCTGGCGGAGTAGCAAGTGGACCGATGACTTCCACGTTTTTATTACCTTTATGTATAGGAGCCTGTGAGTCTGTGGGCGGTAATATCATGACCGATGCTTTTGGAGTGGTAGCTCTTGTGGCATTAACCCCGTTGATTGCTATTCAGATTATGGGAATTTCCTATCAACTTAAGCTGAAAAAACAGAAAAAAATTACCAAGCCGGAGAATCTACTTCCGGAGGACAGCGATTTAATTATCGAAATCGAAGAAGATTAGTATGAAAAATTAAAATTTTTCAATCCGGGATTTGTGCCGAAGCGTCACAAATCCTTTAATCGCAGAGCCGAATCTGAAATTCGGCTCGCGTTCCTCAGCGTAAACGCTTCGGAATGGAGGAAAGAATGGTTCCTAAGGATAGACAGGTACAGTTTCGTGTGTTTTTTTTGATTACCAGTCCCAAGCTGGCAGATAAGGCAATAAAGCTGTTTCATACAGGTTCAATTCCTGTTCAATACCAGATTAATGGTGTGGGAACGGCTTCCAGTGAAATGATGGATATTCTGGGACTGGGGAGTCCGGATAAGAGTATTATCATTACGGCTCTGCCCAGGATTTTTGCGGATAAAATGCTGAAAAAGGTGAAAAAGGAGCTAAAGCTGGGAACGATCAACAGTGGAATCGCCTTTACCATGCCCTTGTCAGGTGTCAACAATCTGTTGTTCCGTATGCTGGAAAAGTTTAATGGAGAGGGAACGGAAGAATTAAAAAAGAAGGAGGTAGGTGTAGTGGGAGACATCAAACATTCTTTGATTGCTGCTGTGGTAAACCAGGGATATAGTGAGGCGGTTATGGATGCGGCAAGAGAAGCCGGCGCAGGCGGAGGCACAGTGATTCATAGCCGGCGGCTGGGAGATACGGAGGCCATGAGTTTTTGGGGGCTGAGTATACAGGAGGAAAAGGAAATCGTTTTTATTGTTGCCGATAAAGAGCACAAGCTGAAGATTATGCAGGCTATTGGAGAAAAGTGTGGAGTACACAGCGAAGCAAAAGGCCTGGTGGTGTCCCTTCCTATTGATTCTGTAATTGGCATAGAGGATGAGGAATAGGCTTCCGAGTTCTAACCTAAGGAAAGAAAAATAGAGAAAAACAAAGAGGAAAAAATCCTGCGTCTTAGAAATAAGGGCAGTGCAGAGCTTTATTTCTAAGAACTGAAAAAAATCTCGAAAAAAGAAAAAAAGCAGTTGACAAAGGAAAATTGCTGTGGTAGTATGAGTAAGCTGTCGCAA
>JBJELR010000113.1:0-3331 GCA_051879255.1 Lachnospiraceae bacterium
CTTTTCTTCCAACTGATCTTCTTTCATAAATGGATATTTTAGTAAAAGATATTTTGTACACCTTTCTTCTAATTCCTTAATCAGCCGATCATAGGTAATATTTCCTTTTTCTACAGAATCCTCAATATCAGCGGTTTTATAGGCAATATCATCTGCAGCCTCCAATAAATAAGTAAGAGGATGTCTGTTTCCTAAAGTACCGGTGGATTCCTGAATGAGATCAAAATTTTTTCTGTCGGCATAAAAATATCCCATTTTTTTTGTTTTAATATTTCCGCTTTTTTTATTGATTTCCAGGGAAGAAACAGGATATTTGATAATTGTTCCAAGAAGAGCCTTAGTCAAATTCATTCCATTTTCATCTACCAGAAAATGGAGTCTGGTTACTACCCTCAGTGCCTGTGCATTTCCTTCAAAATGATAAAAATCCTCAAGCATTTGAGGTTCCAGATAATCTGACAGCTTTTCACCCTTATAGGTAAGGAGGGGTAAATTTTTTTTAAACCAGTCCTGTATGGTGGTTTCTCCAAAATGACCAAAGGGGGGATTTCCAATATCGTGAAGAAGTCCTGCACATTGTAAAATATTGGAAATATCTTCTTTTTCCTTTAAACCAAAGCCTTCCTCTTTTTTCTCCTGAATCAGTTTTTCTCCCACATTTTGAGCTAAAGATTTGGCAAAGGAAGAAACCTCCAGAGAATGAGTCAGCCTGGTACGAACATAATCGCTTTTATCCAAAGGAAATACCTGAGTCTTGTCCTGTAATCTTCGAAAGGAAGCGCTTCCAATAATTCGATGATAATCCTTTTCAAACTCTGTCCGTAAATCCCGGGAGGTAGTACTTTTCTGATAGCTTCTGATTCTTTCCTTACATAATAATTGATCCCAGTTCATTTTCTCTTTCACATTAACCTCCATATCAATAAAACCAGAGACCTATGGCCTCTGGTTTGTTTTGCTATGCCCTTAGCTTATTCAGTAAACTCATTCTCACCAATATTTTCTACGGCCTCATCAATATCCTGATATTCTGTAGTTCCATCAGAAATTTTCTCTCTCACCTTGGCGATTTTAGCTACCTTAACTCCTTTATCCAGATTAATCATTTTTACTCCGGAGGTAATTCTTCCCAGAGTAGAAATATCCTCCATTCTAAGCTGGATAATAATTCCTTCGGTAGTAATCATCATAATTTCATGATCATCATTAACCGCTTTTACACCAATAACATAGCCTGTTTTTTCCGTTATTTTATAGCATTTTACTCCTTTTCCGCCTCTTTTTTGAACCGTAAATTCATCAATATAGGTTCGCTTACCTAAACCATTTTCCGAAACGATTAATAAAGAATCTCCCTGGGCTTTAAGCTGCATTCCTACAATTTCATCAGTATCATTCAAGTTCATTCCAATTACGCCCATGGTCATTCTTCCGGTACTTCTTACATCCGTTTCTTTAAAGCGAATACACATTCCATGTCTGGTTACCAGGAAAATATCAGAATCTCTATCGGTGATTTTTACTTCAATTAATTCATCCTCATCCTTTAAATTAATGGCAATCAGACCATTTTTACGAATATTTCCATATTCCATTACAGAGGTTTTCTTTACAATACCTTTTTTGGTTACCATAAAGAGATTTTTATTTTCTCCATAATCATTAAAAGGAATAATGGCGGATATTTTCTCACCGGGATTTAACTGGAGAAGGTTAATGATTGCCGTTCCTCTGGCTGTTCTTCCCGCTTCCGGAATTTCGTAGGCCTTCATCCGATATACCCGGCCAAAATTGGTGAAGAAAAGCAGATAATCATGATTACTGGTCATCAGTAAATCCTCCAGATAATCATCTTCGATGGTCTGCATTCCTTTAATTCCCTTACCGCCTCTGTTCTGTGCTTTAAAATTATCCACAGTCATTCGTTTGATATAACCAAAGCTGGTCATGGCAATAACCGAATTTCCTTTTGGAATCAAATCTTCCATAGTAATATCAAATTCGTCATAGCCAATTTTACTTCTTCTGTCATCTCCGAATTTATCGGAAATAACCATAATTTCATCACGAATTACACCTAAAAGCAATTTTTTATCTGCCAGAATTGCCTTTAATTCTGCAATTTTTAAGAGCAGCTCCTGATGTTCATTTTCCAGCTTTTCTCTTTCCAAACCGGTAAGAGCACGAAGTCTCATATCACAGATAGCCTGTGCCTGAACATCTGTAAGAGCAAATCTCTCCATCAACCGTTCTTTGGCAATCTGGGTCGTTTTGCTGCTTCGAATAATCTGAATGACTTCATCAATATTATCCAGAGCAATCAGTAAGCCCTGTAAAATATGATCCCGTTCTTCTGCCTTATTGAGATCATATTTTGTTCTTCTGGTAACCACATCCTCCTGATGGCGAATATAGTGGGTTAACATATCCAAAAGGTTTAATACTTTTGGTTCATTATTTACCAGAGCCAGCATAATAATTCCAAAGGTATCCTGAAGCTGGGTATGTTTAAATAGCTGATTTAACAGCACATTTGCATTTACATCTCTGCGAAGCTCAATTACCACACGCATTCCTTCCCGACTGGACTCATCCCGAAGGGCAGTAATACCGTCAATTTTTTTATCCCTGTGCAGCTCCGCAATTTTTTCAATTAGTTTTGCCTTATTTACCATATAAGGCAGCTCTGTTACAATAATTTGTGATTTACCATTAGATAGGGTTTCAATATTGGTAACTGCTCTGATTTTTACCTTTCCCCGTCCTGTACGATAGGCCTCCTCACTTCCATGAGTACCTAAAATAAGTCCTCCGGTAGGAAAATCGGGAGCTTTTACCAGAGGAAGAATTTCTTCAATATCCGTATCCCTGTCTTCCTCAATACGATTATTAATAATTTTCGTTACGGCAGCTACTACCTCTCTTAAATTATGAGGAGGAATATTAGTCGCCATACCTACTGCAATACCGGTTGTACCATTTACCAGAAGATTAGGGTAACGGCTGGGTAAAACCACAGGCTCTTTTTCTGTTTCGTCAAAGTTGGGAGTAAAATCTACTGTATCCTTATTAATATCGGATAGCATTTCCATGGATATTTTGGAAAGTCTTGCCTCCGTATAACGCATTGCTGCGGCTCCGTCACCATCCACAGAACCAAAGTTTCCATGACCATCCACTAAGGGATATCTGGTGGACCATTCCTGAGCCATATTAACCAAAGCTCCATAAATAGAGCTGTCGCCATGAGGATGATATTTACCCATGGTATCACCTACGATACGGGCACATTTTCTGTGCGGCTTATCCGGACCATTATTTAATTCAATCA
>JBJELR010000114.1:0-3328 GCA_051879255.1 Lachnospiraceae bacterium
TGTGGATATAATTAGAGAACAGTTCCTTCAGTATGCTGATATCCATAGTAGAAGCAACCGTAACCCCATGCGCCTGTCCTTCATCATCCAAAAATAGATTTTCCGGTGACGTGGAAGGTGCTGTTACCAAATAGCCTTCAAAAGGACAAAGATAACCCAGATAAAATTTTACTGCTCCTTCAAGAATAGGATAGGCCTTTTTTTCCAGAAATTCTTTGTCCAATGTATATTGATAATGCTCCCATAAATGTCTGCACAGCCATGCTGAGCTCATATTCCACATAGAATATATGCTGGGAAGGCTGTCCTGTCCATAATAACCCACCGGAGTAGAGTGCCCCCATAAATCGATATTATGGTGACTCACCCATCCCTCCAACTGATAAAGAGATTCTGCTGTCTTACGCCCCTTTTTTTCCACCCGTTCAATCAATGCAAACAAAGGGGTATGGAATTCGCTAAGATTACAGCTTTCTGCCATCCAGTAGTTCATTTGGGTATTAATGTTTACCGTATAATTTGAACTCCAGGGCGCCCTCAGCCGATGATTCCATATCCCCTGTAAATTTGCGCACTGACTTCCCGGTGCTGATGACGCAATCAACAGATATCTCCCATAATGGAACATGAGAGCGAGCAAATCCTGATCCTGTTTGTTTTCTCCATAATCGATTAAGCACTCGGTAACCGTTGTCTTCTGTCCGGTTTCCTTTTCACCAAGCTCCAGCTCCATTCGTTCAAAGTAACTGCGGTGCCTAAGAATATGCTCTCTTTTTAAACAGGAAAATCCTTTTTCTTCTCCTGTTTGTATCGTCTCCTTCAGGGCTTTTATCCAACCGTCATCTTTACGAATATAATCCTCTTTATCTGCCGTAAAATTGGTTCCCCCGGTAAGGTAAAGGGTAAGCTTCGTTTCTCCCTTTATCTTAAGGATGCCTTTTTCCTCATGGATTTTCCCCTGTTCTCCGCAAAGAGAAAGAAGAAGGCAAAAAGAAAGTCCTTTTCCCTCATAACGGATAGGATTTTCACAGGAATAGTAAACCGGTGCTGCATATGAGGGCGCCTGTCCGGACAAAACAAGAGTATTGAGGTTTTCCCCCTTCCTTATCTCATACATCAAGGGACTGGTCAGCGTTATCTTTGCATCAAAGGGTATCTCCTTAGTACTTCTTAACGAAACCACTAAAAGATTATCCTCCATACTGGTAAAAATTTCCTTCTCCAGTCGGTTATCCCCTAAAGTAAAGACATTCTGATAAAGTCCCTCGTTCAACCTCAACTCTCTATGGTATTCTCCTGCTTCTTCCTTGGTTTCAAGCTCTATCCACAAATCGCCTGCCGGAAGATAGGCCTCTGTCCAGTCCCCCAGCACATCCCTTTGAATTAAATCTTCTGCCTCTTTGTGCCGACGCATAAATAACAGCTTACGGATTTGCTTCCAGTCTGCTTTTCCGGGATTTCCCTTTTCTTTGCCATAGCCGGACCATAGTGTATCCAGATTAAGCGCAATCCTCTCCCTGGTGCATTCCCCATAAACCATGGCTCCTATGGTTCCATTTCCCAAAGGTAATGCTTCAATCCACCGCCGGGCAGGACAATCATATTCAAGCTTCCATTGTCTCATGCTTCTCCTTTGAAAACCAGCGTCCTAAAGACCGGCTAAATCAGTTACTCAGATAACTTTAATAAACCCCTACAAAAGAAAGAATAGGAGCCATTCTTGCATCATTGATTATTATTCGTAGTTTCTTTGTCGTTAATCCGTTTAGTGGTACTATTTTTTTGTAGCCTATAACCGTTCCCTGATAGACAGTTTCCCACTGGCCGAAAATATTTTCCTCAAGTACTTCAAAGCTCTCTATCCGCTGGCTGAAAAGAATATTCTCCTTTAATACTAAATAGGAAAGCTGCAAAGCTTCTTCCCATACTAAGTCTATCTGAAGCTTTTTTTCACCCTCCTCATTGGAAAAACAGGATTCATAATCGTCGCTGCGAAGAACTTCGCTGCCTCTCCCCCTGGCATCTGTGGACGGTATCGTAATGATTTCCCCCTTATCGGCCAGGTTATGGGTAAAAGAATCCCGAATGAAATCCCCCAGCTTCTTTAACACTGTCACATCATTGTGATGGATTAATCCTCTCTTATCCGGAGGGATATTCAACAGCATAACCGCATTTGATCCTACTGTTTTCAAATAAATATCCCGCAAATTCTCAAAGGAGCGTACCTGATCATCCTCATCTTCATGATAAAACCAGCCCGGCCGTATGGATAGATCCGTTTCTGCCGGATAATAGATCAATTGCTGTTCATCTTTCAGCTTCTCTCTGGTTCCCAATTCCATCTGGGTGGGATCCACCCCTTTTTTCCTAAACTCTGTATTATCCTCCTGTTGACTGTCCTCTGCAACCTTTTTCGGCTCTGCCAATTTAGCCGGGACCACACTCCACTCACTGTCTCTTGTTACCCCTGCCTCATTGCCGCACCATCGTATATCCGGTCCGCTGATCGCTATACAGGCCTTAGGCTGCAGACTGCGTATTGTTTCATAATAACGTTTCCAATCATATTCCTGTACTTTTCCGTTGGCACCCTCTCCGCAGGCTCCATCCAGCCAAACTGCAAAAAGCTCTCCGTATTTCGTTAATAGTTCCGTTAACTGATTGATAAAATAATCGTCATAGGCCTTCCCTGTCCCGTATGTGTAATGATTTCTATCCCAGGGTGACAAATATACACCAAACTTAATCCCCGATTCTTTGCAGGCTTCACAAACCTCTCTCACCAAATCTCCCTGCCCATCCTGATAGGGAGAATAGGCTATGCTGTGTTGTGTATATGCGCTGGGCCAGAGGCAAAAACCATCGTGATGTTTGCAGGTAAGAATAATCCCCTTCATCCCTGCATCTTTTGCTGTTTTTATCCATTGACGTACATCCAACTCCGTCGGATTGAAGATCGCCGGAGATTCTTTTCCCGTCCCCCATTCCTTTCCGGTAAAGGTATTTACCGTAAAATGGATGAACCCGTTAAACTCCATCTGCTGATAAGCAACCTGCCTTGGGGAAGGCTTCACGCTTACCAACCTTAATTCTTCCTTCATCACTTCATCAATCATTGCCCTTCCTCCTGATTTTTCATGAAAAAAGGAGATAAGGATATTACAGCCCCTTGCTGAGCCTTTCCTGATACCCCTTAGCCTGTTTAAGCCTCATCTTATTTTCAAACATTTCATACTCTGCATCGGAGAATACCTGCTCCATGCTTTCTTCCACGTTGTATCTCATCGCAATTCCTACTGCTACAGAAGGTGCCAGTCTGGGGTCT
>JBJELR010000115.1:0-3325 GCA_051879255.1 Lachnospiraceae bacterium
ATGGAGCCGCTGAGCTTTATTATGCGGACAACACAGAGGAAAATAAATTTAATCGCTGGAATGAGGCTATTGCAGATAATCCTCTATGGGAGGCTTCCATTCTGGATCGTGTTCGTCTCTGCGTAGAGAGGGATAAAAACCGGCCCTGTGTGCTTATCTGGTCGATGGGGAATGAAAGTGCATATGGCTGCAATTTTGAAAAGGCTCTGGCCTGGGTAAAGGACTTCGATGGCAGCAGGCTGACCCATTACGAGGGTGCCCGTTATCGCAGCAAAAGCAAAACCTATGATTTTTCACATCTGGATTTATACAGCAGGATGTATCCTTCCCTTAAGGAGATTGAGGCGTATCTGGAGGGGCAGCCCTCAAAGCCCTTCCTTTTATGTGAGTATTCTCATGCCATGGGAAACGGGCCGGGGGATGTGGAGGACTATGTTGAACTGATTCAAAGAGAGGATTTACTCTGCGGTGGCTTTGTCTGGGAGTGGTGTGATCATGGAATTTACCATGGCAAGGCACAGGATGGGCGGAAGATTTACTACTATGGGGGAGATCATGGAGAAACCATTCATGACGGAAATTTCTGTGTGGATGGTCTGGTTTACCCGGATAGAACTCCTCATATTGGTCTGGCGGAGTGTAAAAATGTGTATCGCCCGGTAAGGGTGGTTTCCTATGAGCAGGAAAAGCAGGAAGTGGTAATCAAAAACTGTATGGATTTCCTGGATCTGAAGGAGTATATCCGAATCGGTTATGAAATTAATTGTGACGGGAATGTCATTCAAGAGGGGGAAATTTCCCCCTTTTCTCTAAAACCTCATCAAACCGGAAAGGTAACACTGGATAACTCTATTCCCACAGTGGGAAGAAGCTACCTGAAGATCGTTTACCGCCTGGCCCGGGAAGGGCTGTTAATGCCCAAAGGACATTTGCTGGGCTTTGACGAAATTCTTCTCACCAACCAAGATAGCAGAAATCAGACGGCAGTAAAACGGTTAGAAGCAAGCCAAAAAGGGGGAGCCTCTATCGTACTTAAGGAAGAAGAAGAAAACCTGATTTGTAAAGGCCGGGATTTCACCTATACCTATAGCAAGCTTACCGGAATGGTGGAGGAGATGGAGTTTGGCAAAAGGCAGTATTTGGACCGTCCTATGGAAATCAATCTCTGGCGGGCACCTACGGATAACGACAGAAATAAAAAAGCAGAGTGGAAAAGAGCCTGTTATGATAGGGCCTATACAAGAGCATACGAAACCCGAATAGAGCAGGAGGAACAGGCGGTAGTTATTCATACAAGGCTGGCAGTGGTGGCAGAAACGGTACAAAGAATTATGGATATTCATGCTACTTGGACCATCTATGGTAAGGGAGCAATTAATTTAGAGATAGCGGCAGAAAAAAATAGGGAATTTCCCCAGCTTCCCCGCTTTGGTCTTAGGCTGTTTCTTAATAAGGAATTGGAAAGGGTAACCTATTATGGCATGGGGCCCAACGAAAGCTATCGGGATAAGTGCCGTTCTTCAAGCCATGGACAGTATCAGGCAAAGATAGCTGAACTTCACGAAGACTATATTCGGCCTCAGGAAAACGGAAGTCACTGGGACTGCCATTATCTTCTTCTTTCCGGTAATGGCGTTGGCCTGGCAGCAGTATCGGAAAAAAACAGCTTTTCCTTCAATACCTCTTTATATACCCGGGAAGAGCTGGAGAATAGGGCACACAATTATGAATTGAAAAAGTCGGGAAGCACCGTTTTGTGTCTGGATTATGCACAAAATGGAATCGGATCAAATAGCTGTGGACCAAAGCTGCAGGAGAAATACAGCCTGGATGAGACCAGCTTTACCTGGAGCATCAGAATAATTCCTGTTATAGAGCAGACAAAAAGAAACCGGTGCTAAAACCGGTTTCTCTTACGTTTCCATTAAGGGTTTTTAACAAAATATTAAGTTTTGTTAAGTTTGGTAAAACCTATTTGAAACTTTTCTTTCTTATGGTATATCTATTAAAGGAGGGCTGTAAGGTGTCTTGGCCCAACAAGACAAAATAGGAAATATCGAGGAAAATAAAATGGTTTTTAGTAGTTTTGCCTTTATTATATATTTTTTGCCCCTTTTTTTCTTTTTTTATTTTTTCGTTCCTTCTTTTTGTGAAAATGCAGTTATTTTAATTGGTAGCCTGATCTTTTATTATTATGGTGTGAAAGACAATCCGGAATATCTGTTATTAATGCTATTATCTGTAGTGGTCAATTATGTGATTGCACGTATGCTGGCTCAGTCCCGCAATAAGGGAGTTCGCAAAAGCTGGCTGATTACCGGATTATGCTATAATTTTGGCTGCCTTTTTATCTTTAAATATCTGAATTTTCTCCTGGAGAATTTTAATTTTCTGAACAGGCAGTTAGGAAATGGAATACAGTTAAAATTGACTAATCTGGTACTGCCCATAGGGATTAGCTTTTATACCTTTCAAATCAGCGCTTATCTGATTGACGTATATCGCAAGAAGGTAAAGGCAGAAACCTCCCTGCTGAATCTGGGAACCTACCTTTGCATGTTTCCTCAGCTAATCGCAGGGCCTATCGTTACTTACTCTCAGGTGCAAAAGCAGTTGACCAGACGAAAGGTCTCCTTTAGCAATGTGGAGGAGGGAATGAGAGAATTTACTTTGGGACTGGCATCCAAGGTATTACTTGCCAATCGGGTAGGTGGACTTTGGAACCAGATAGTAACCATCGGATTTGAGAGTATTTCTACCCCATTAGCCTGGCTGGGAGTTGTGGCATACAGCTTTCAGATTTATTTCGATTTCTATGGCTACTCGCTGATGGCAAAAGGCCTGGGACGGATTATGGGTTTTTCTTTTCCGGATAATTTCCGGCAGCCTTACTTATCCAAAACCATGACAGAATTCTGGCGCCGCTGGCATATTACCTTGGGAAGCTGGTTTCGGGAATACGTTTATATTCCTCTGGGAGGCAATCGGAAACATACTTATTGGAACCTGTTGATTGTCTGGCTGCTGACCGGATTATGGCATGGGGCCAGTTGGAATTTTCTGCTGTGGGGGATGATTTGTTTTTTCCTGATTGCGTTGGAAAAAGCAGGGATGGAAAAGGTAATGGAACGTTTTCCTTTATTAGGACATGGCTATATGCTGCTGGTTATCCCTCTGTTCTGGCTGGTTTTTGCGGTTACCGATCTGGGGCAGATGGGACTCTATTTTACCCGATTATTTCCCTTCTTGGGAGACAAGTCACAGGCTGTATTTGCAGGAGATTTTATGAAATATATCCAGATATATGCACTGCCGCTTTTCGCTT
>JBJELR010000116.1:0-3313 GCA_051879255.1 Lachnospiraceae bacterium
ATTGAAAAAAATAAAATCGATATCTATGATATTCCTATCGTGGAAATTACCAATCAGTATCTGGACTATATCAAAGAGATGGAAACAGAGGATATGAATGTCATGAGTGAGTTTCTGCTGATGGCAGCAACCCTATTGGACATTAAGTGCAGAATGCTTCTTCCTAAAGAGGTTAATGAGGAGGGAGAAGAGGAAGATCCCAGAGAAGAACTGGTGCAGAAGCTGCTGGAATACAAAATGTACAAATATATGTCCTTTGAGCTAAAGGATCGGCAATTGGATGCAGATAAGAATTATTACAAGCCACCTACTATCCCTGAGGAAGTAGCAGCCTATCAGCCACCCATAGATTATGATGCACTTTTAGAGGATATTACCCTCCGAAAGCTGCATGAAATTTTTCAGGCTACGCTGAAGAGGCAGGAGGATAAAATCGATCCCATTCGAAGCCAGTTTGGACGAATTGAAAAGGATGAGATTAATATGGATGAAAAGCTGGATTATATTCAGAATTACATCCGTACCCATAAAACCTTCAGCTTTAGGAAGCTTTTGGAAAAAGATCACAATAAAATGGAGATTGTGATTACCTTTCTGACCGTACTGGAGATGATGAAAATGGGCAAGATTACCATAGAACAGGATAATCTTTTTGATGACATTATGATCACCTCCAATGAATTGGTGGAGTAGAGGAGGAGAAAAATGGATAGAAAAACACAGGAAGCGGTCTTGGAAGCCGTTCTATTTACCATGGGAGATTCCGTAGAGCTTGCAAAGCTGGCTGAGGTCATTGAAGAAGATAAGCAGACTACCAGAGAAATCCTGTATAAAATGAAGGAAAAGCTGGCAAAGACCGAACGGGGAGTGGATATTGTGGAATTGGAAGATTCTTTTCAAATGTGCACCAAAACACAGATGTATGAATATTTAATTAAAATTGCCAAGAATCCCAGAAAATATGTATTAACGGATGCCTGTCTGGAAACCCTTTCTATTATTGCTTATAAGCAGCCCATCACCCGCTCGGAGATTGAACGGGTGAGGGGAGTAAGCTGCGACCATGCCATTAACCGACTGATTGAGTTTGAATTAATTACGGAGCTGGGCAGAATGGATGCACCCGGAAGACCGTTGCTTTTTGGGACTACTGAGGAGTTTTTGCGAAGATTTGGTATCAATTCCCTGGAGGCATTACCGGAGCTTAACCCCATGCAGGTGGAGGAATTTAAGGAGCAGGCTAAACAGGAGATTGAACTACAGCTTGGGGTATAAGGTGAAAAATTAAAATTTTTCACTTTCTTATTCGGGCAGTAGAACAGGCAAGGCCTGTTCTATGCTTGGGGTATAGATTGAAAAATAAGCTTGATAGCTTATTTTTCAATCCGGGATTTGTGCCGAAGCGTCACAAATCCTTTGATCGCAGAGCCGAATCTGAAATTCGGCTCGCGTTCCTCAGCGTAAACGCTTCGGAATGGATGATTAGTGTGAGAAGAACGTCTAGCTGATCATGCCAGAGGGCATTTCGCAGAGAAGTTCTAAATCTCACACCGAAGAATGCCTAAAATACAGGCATTCTTCATAGGATTTGGATTAAGCTAAGCTGTGACATTGGAGGAAGGTTTGAAAAAATTACTTCGATTTCTGAAAGATTATAAAAAAGAGAGTATATTAGGGCCCTTGTTTAAGCTGCTGGAAGCCACACTGGAGCTGTTTGTTCCTCTGGTAGTGGCCTCCTTAATTGATGTGGGAATCGCAGCCGGTAACAAGGCTTATATTATGCGTATGTTTTTTTACCTAATCCTGTTGGGCGTGATTGGTCTCTTTTTTTCGGTTACTGCGCAGTATTTTGCAGCCAGGGCAGCGGTAGGATTTGTGAAAAAAATCAGACAGGCACTTTTTGCTCATATGGAGAGACTTTCTTATACGGAAATCGATCATCTGGGAACGTCCGGGATGATTACCAGAATGACCAGTGATGTAAATCAGGTACAGTCGGGAATGAATCTCACCCTTCGTTTGCTTCTGCGTTCTCCCTTTGTGGTGATTGGAGCCTTCCTTATGGCCTGGAATATTGATGCAAAGGTAGCAGGGATATTTGGCCTTACGATTCTGATTCTGACGGCCATCGTCTTTGGAATTATGTTTTTGACGATTCCCCTATATAAACGGGTCCAACAGAAGCTGGACAGGGTACTTGCGGCTACCAGGGAGAATCTGGTGGGTGTAAGGGTGATTCGTGCCTTTGGCATGGAAGAGGAAGAAAAGGAAAGCTTTGGAAAAAAACAGGCAGAGCTGACCCATTCCCAGCTTTTCGCAGGGCGTATTTCCACTTTGATGAACCCCTTAAGCTACTGTATAATCAACATCGGTATTGCCCTGATGGTTTGGAAGGGTGCCTGGCAGGTAGAGGCCGGTGTGTTAACCCAGGGAGCTGTGGTGGCTCTATATAATTACATGGCCCAAATTTTGGAGGAATTGATTAAGCTGGCCAATATGCTGATTAATCTGACCAAGGCAGTAGCCTGTGGAAACCGGATACAGGATGTTTTTGAGATGAACTCCAGTCAGGAATATCCGGTGGAAACGAAAAAACAGGAGAATCCCCGCATGCCCCAGGTGGTATTCGACCATGTCAGTCTGAAATATGCCTCAGGCGGAGAAAATTCGCTTAACGATATTTCTTTCTCAGTAGAAAGAGGAATGGTAGTGGGTATCATTGGAGGAACGGGAAGCGGAAAAACCTCTCTGGTCAATCTGATTCCCCGTTTTTATGATGCTACAAAAGGACAGGTTGTGCTTAATGGAATTGAGGTTTCCCAGTATAGCAAAAAAGATTTGCGCAGCAAAATAGCGGTGGTTCCTCAAAAGCCGGTATTGTTTAAAGGGACCATCAGGGAAAATCTGTGCTGGGGAAATAAGGATGCAGACGATGAAGCTTTATGGGAAGCCCTGACTATCGCCCAGGCCAGGGAAATGGTGGAACAAAAGGAGGGCGGATTGGACTTTGAAATCGAGCAGAACGGAAGAAATCTCTCAGGGGGACAAAAGCAGCGGCTTACCATTGCCAGAGCCCTGGTAAAAAAGCCCCAAATCCTGATTTTGGATGACAGCTCCTCTGCTTTGGATTATGCCACTGATGCAGCTTTACGAAAGGCCTTAAGCCAAATGAAGCTGCGGCCTACAGTTTTTTTGGTGTCCCAGCGTACCGTTTCCATACAGCATGGGGATCTGATTTTGGTGTTGGAGGATGGAGAACTGGTGGGAACAGGCACCCATCATACTTTGCTGGAAACCTGTAAGACCTACCAGG
>JBJELR010000117.1:0-3292 GCA_051879255.1 Lachnospiraceae bacterium
CGGTGTAGCACATCGCTGCTTCTGCCAGCTTACCGCAGTTTCTTACCTCATCCAATGCGATTTCCATGCCCGGAATCCAGTTCAGGGAATCAAATACGCGGAAAATATCGATACCGCCCTTTGCCGCTTCCTTAACGAATTCTCTGATTACATTATCCGGATAGTTGGAATAGCCTACTGCATTGGCTCCTCTCAACAGCATCTGGAAAGGAATGTTGGGAATATTTCTTCTCAGCCAGTCCAATCTCTCCCAGGGATCTTCATGGAGGAAGCGATAGGCTACGTCGAAGGTAGCTCCTCCCCACATTTCCAAAGAGAAGCAGGGATGCAGAATCTGTGCCATGGCCTCGCTGCCCTTCACCATATCTCTGGTTCGTACCCGGGTAGCCAGCAGAGACTGATGGGCATCACGCATGGTGGTATCGGTAATGAACAGCTTCTTCTCGTTCAAAATATGCTTTGCTACTGCCTCAGGTCCCTTTTCATCCAAAAGCTGCTTTAAGCCGGGTGTAGGAGGTGCATCCTCAAGCGGTACAAATCTGGGGGTATCGTACATTTTTGCCCCTGCTGTAGGGTCATTAACAACGATATTACCAATGTATTTCAAAATCTTGTTTGCTCTGTCCTTAGAATCATCCAACTGGAACAGTTCAGGGGTTTCATCAATAAATTTAGTATGACAGCGTCCCTCTAAAAAGACCGGGTTCTGTAAAATTTTCCCTAAGAAGGCAATATTGGTCTTCACCCCACGCACACGCATTTCCGTCAACGATCTGCGGGCCTTACGAACCACTCCCTGGAAGGTGGAATCGTAGGTGGTGATTTTTACCAATAAACTATCATAGTAAGGAGAAATCACTGCTCCGGTATAGATGTTACCACCATCCAGACGAACACCGTTGCCGCCGCCGCTTCGATAAGCCGTAATCTTACCGGTATCCGGTGCGAAATTATTTTCCGGGTCTTCTGTGGTCACACGACACTGCAGAGCAAAGCCTCTGGTCTTTACATCCTCCTGGCAGGTTACGCCGATAACCGGATGGCTTAAGGGTTCGCCTGCCGCTACCAGAATCTGTGCTCTTACCAGATCAATACCGGTTACTACCTCCGTTACGGTATGCTCTACCTGAATACGAGGGTTCATCTCGATAAAGTAATGGTTCATATCCTTATCCACCAAAAATTCCACCGTACCTACACTGGTGTATCCCACCTCTCTGGCGATTTTAACCGCTTCATTTCTGATTTTCTCAAGTACCTCCTCAGGCAGGGAGAAAGCCGGTGTATATTCAATTACCTTCTGGTAACGTCTCTGCAGGGAGCAGTCACGCTCATATAAATGTACAATATTGCCATATTCGTCTGCCAGAATCTGCACTTCGATATGCTTCGGCTCTACCAGGAATTTTTCCATAAAAATGGCATCGTTTCCGAAAGACTTTCTGGCTTCTTCACTTACCAGTTCAAAGGCCTGCGCCACTTCTGCATCATTGTAGCAGGCTCTCATGCCTCGTCCGCCGCCGCCTGCTGCCGCTTTTAAAATAACAGGATAGCCATAGCTGTTAGCTCTTTTTACTGCATCCTCTGCATTCTTTAAGGGATCAGTACTTCCGGGAATGGTGGGAACACCGCAACGGTCTGCCAGCTCCTTTGCGCTTAATTTATCTCCCATTTTTCCCAATACATCGGAGGAGGGACCGATAAAGATAATTCCTTCTCTCTCACAGGCTCTTGCAAAATCTGCATTCTCAGACAGGAAACCATAGCCGGGATGAATAGCATCCACTCCGCGCTTTTTGGCCATTGCCACAATTTCATCAATAGCCAGATAAGCCCCCAGAGGAGACAAAGTTTCACCAATCATATAAGACTCATCAGCCTTAGTACGAAATCCACTTAAGATATCTTCCTTGGAATAGATTGCTACCGTATTGATATCCAAATCATGACACGCTCTTAAGATTCGGACAGCAATTTCCCCTCGATTGGCAACCAGTACTTTTTTAATCTCTCTTTTCATTTCATCCTCCATTTTGATTCTCATTACCTTCTTTTGTAACCCTGTTGCTCAATTTCTCCTTAAAATATATTACATGACCAATAATATATTCTAATTATGACTAATTATATCCAATTGATACTGAATTTTCAATTCCTCCGACTACGGAATAATTCACAAAAATCCATAGGCAAAATTAACAAATCCTATAATCAACTGCTTTAACTGCTTTCCCTATCCCTGTTCCCGCACTGCTTTTCCCTATTTTACCAAATCCTGTACTGCCTCTCCTGCGGCCAAAAGTCCGGCAATCGCCGGTACAAATGCAGTGCTTCCCGGTATTGCCCTTCTCTGGGTGCATTTTCGCTCTGCTCCCGGGGGGCAGACACAATGGGTTTTGCAGCTTACGGCCATATCCTCAAGAGGTTTCATCGGCTGTTCCTCTGAGTACACTACCTTAAGCTTCTTTATTCCCCGTTTTTTCAGCTCTCGCCGCATAACCTTGGCCAAAGGACATACCTTCGTCTTGTACAAATCAGCTACCTTAAACTGACTGCCGTCTAACTTGTTTCCTGCACCCATACAGCTAATAATAGGGATATGATTTTCCTCCGCCTTCACCACCAGTTCAATTTTTGCCGTCACCGTATCCACAGCATCAATAATATAGTCAAATTCTTCAAAGGGAAACTGATTCGCATTTTCCGGCAGGAAGAAGCATTTGTAGGTTTTTACTGCAACCTCCGGATTTATCTCCAGAATCCTCTCCTTCATCACCTCTACCTTATCCTTTCCCACCGTTTTTCTGGTGGCAATAATCTGGCGATTTAAATTAGTCAGGCACACCTTGTCATCATCGATTAAATCAATGGCCCCCACTCCGCTTCTGACCAGTGCCTCTACGGCATAGCCACCCACACCGCCTACGCCGAAGACGGCAACCCGGGATTTTTGCAAGGTCTGCATTGCCTCCTTACCTAACAATAACTCCGTCCTTGAAAATTGATTCAGCATTCCTTCACTCCTTGTTTTCTTTACCTTTATCCTTCTTTGTCAATCCGGTATCCGAGGGGTAAAATACCTTTTGCCCCAAACAGCACCAATATGGTGTTAGTATAACCGGCAATCTTTCTGATGTCTATTGGAAATCTTCTCTACGAATTCAAAGTTCTTAAAAAAATAAAAATATAGTTGACAAACTCTAAATGCTATATTATACTTTAATAGCTGTCAAGCAATCGGGATGTGGCTCAGGTGGTAGAGCGCTACTTTAGGGAAGTAGAGGCCGCAGGT
>JBJELR010000118.1:0-3278 GCA_051879255.1 Lachnospiraceae bacterium
ATATAGGGAGCCTGTCCTTACCTGATATCCCGCCACGTGCTTAGTGGTAAAATACATAAATACACAGATAATAATATAAACCAGAATCACACCAAAAAAAATCATTCCCAGATTAATATTAAGCGGTTTCCTATATTGTCTTATTTTATTTGAATTGTGATTTGCCAAAGCAGGCCTCCCAAATAAATTCTTCTTTACCCTTCAAAAAAGGGACTGTTTCCACAGTCCCTTATGTATTCGATATCTATGCTGCGTAAAGCCTATAAGGATACAATAATCTTTGATTCCAGACTGTCATCAAGCTCCTTTTCATCACAGGACACACTTAAAACAAAATCTACACCAAACTGTTCACTAAGCTTTTCCAGTTTCTCCACCACTACGGTAATACTACAGTCTTCCAGCTTTGCAATTTTAAGGAAACTGTCAAAATACATCTGTTGTAAATCATGATCCTGAGAAATAATCCCACAGATAAATCCGATAAATTCATCACTGTTTACAAATCCAAAATCAGAAACGTCAATCAAACGAACCTTATTATTCAACTCAAACATATGCTTGGTGCTTTTGTCTAAATAAACGATATTACCAGAAACATTTTTTACTTCACTATTCACTTTGTCTAACAAATACTTTGTTTTGCCTTTCCCCTTCTGACCTACAATCAACTGAACCATTGGTAATCCCTCCTAAAGTAAAATAAAGTTGCGTATGTTTCCCATGAAGGCTCATTCGTAACCTATAAATATTATAGTGGATATGGGGGTAAAAAACAACCTCTAATTATAGATTTCTTCCAACATATCCGCCATCTGTGCATACATCATTTTACGCTCTTTTGCCTGTAATATGACAGAAATATAAGGGTTTCCTGCTGTATCCTTGGAAAGAAGAATAAGACAGTTTCCAGCAGCATTGGTGGTTCCCGTTTTTCCGCCGATAACGGTTACCTTTCCCGGCGCACTGGCATCTCCCCGTAAAAAAAGATTGGTGGTAGAAAAAGACATTGTCTTTTCCTCTCCTCTGCTGTTTGAGTAAACCGTTTCGTAGCTGTCCATGTGAATGATTTCACGAAACATTTCATACTGGATTGCTTCGTTAAAAATTAAATACAAATCGTAGACAGTAGTGTAATGGTTATCGTCAGAAAGACCATGGGGATTCACAAAGTGACTGTTGGTAGCCCCCAAATTTGTGGCCTCCTCATTCATCAAGTCAGCAAAGGCTTCCACACTGCCGGCTACATGTATAGCGATGGCATTAGCTGCATCGTTGGCTGAATTGACTAACAGCGCATGAAGTGCCTGATTCATCGTAAGCGTATCTCCTGTTTCCAGTCCGCAAACCTGGGCTCCGGATTCATTGATTCTGGCACCATCGGTAACCGTAATTACATCCTCCGGACTGGTGTTTTTCAGTGCCACAACAGCGGTGAGTACCTTGGTCAGACTGGCCGGATAAAGACGCTTATGAAGATTTTTGGCATAAACGATATTCACTTTGTTGACATCAAATAAAGCGGCTGCAGAAGCTTCTTCCATATTCACATTGGTTCCGGCAGTCACATCGCTGTTTCCTACGCACAAAGCGTCCGCAAAGGCAGCTATTTTTGCCTCCTGATTCAGAGAGACCACCTGAAAGGCAGAAACATCATTATTTTGCTTATAGGAAAAGGCTACCTTAGGGGTACCGCAGCCGGAAAGAAGCAAAAGCACCAAGCCCAGAATAGCCGCTATTCTTCTATTATTTATACATTTCACGCCACTCAAGGTCTCCTCTATCCAATGACTTAATCAAGAGCTCCGCGGTGGCCAGATTGGTGGCCAGTGGGATATTATGCATATCGCAGATTCGTACAATATTATTGACATCCGGCTCATGCGACTTGGAAGTCAGGGGATCCCGCAAAAAGATTACTAAATCAATCTGATTGTGTTCAATCTGGGCGCCAATCTGCTGCTCTCCCCCCAGGTGTCCTGCCAGATATTTATGAATAGACAGATTGGTTACCTCCTCAATCAATCTTCCCGTAGTTCCCGTTGCATAAAGCTCATTCTTGGACAATATTCCCCTGTAGGCGATACAAAAATTCTGCATCAATTTCTTCTTTGCGTCGTGTGCAATTAAAGCAATATTCATGTTGTCAACCCCTCCGACTCTGCTCCATTATTTAGTATTTTTTTGCCTGCAAACGTATATTTAACACAATTCCTATCGCGATATACAGGCTTACCAGCGAAGTTAGCCCATAGCTGACGAAAGGAAAAGGAATTCCTGTATTAGGTAGAAGTCCTGTAGCTACAGCCATATTCATAAAGCTCTGAAAACCAATCAATGCGGCCACTCCACAGGCGATAATGGAGCCGGCTAAATCCTTTGCTGAGCGGGCAATCAAAAGGCATTCCAGAACGATCAGGATGACCAGTACAATGACAGCAAAGGCTCCGGTAAAGCCCAGTTCCTCCCCGATTACAGCATAAATAAAATCTGTCTGTGGTTCAGAAATAAAATTTCCATTTTTTACGGAAGCAATTACATTATTGTTCAGTCCTTTTCCCCATAGCTGTCCGGATCCAATTGCGGTAATAGAATTAAGCTGTTGATAGGCTGTGGAATCTGCATATTTTTCAGGCTGCAGCCAGGCAAGAATCCGCTGTGCCTGATAGCCCTTAATAATATTCTGTTCCGGCTGTAAGGCCAGAACGAAAAAAATGATTACGGACGGAGCGGCAACCGCTAATACCCCCACTACAATTTTGTAGCTAAGCCCCGCCACAAATGTCATAGTACAGAAAATAATGACAATCATGATACTGGTGGATAAATCCGGCTGACGATAAACCAACAGCAATGGTATGGCTAATAGAAAAAGTGATATACCCAAAAATCTAACTGTATTCAACTTTTCCCTATACTTCATAATAAACTGTGCATAGAATAAAATCAATAAAATTTTCGCCGTTTCCGATGGCTGAAACTGAACGCCCAGGATGTTTACCCATCTTTGTGCTCCTCCGATGTTCAGTCCAAAAAAGGTTACCGACAAGAGCAGCAGGATATTCCCCACATACATAAACCAATAAAAATACAGCAGCAGGGAATAATCCACAAAAGACAGAAAAAGCATGGCCACAATTCCGGCACACATTCCAATTAATTGGCGATCCATTAAATCGCTTTTGGCACTTCCCACCGCCAGAACACCGATAACAGACAGTGCCACCACATACAGAATTAATTTAAAATCATAATCTTTAAGCTTGTATTGTCTAAAC
>JBJELR010000119.1:0-3245 GCA_051879255.1 Lachnospiraceae bacterium
GATGAATCATTCCGGAGCCCTTACACATTCCTCCTAAGGTCACCTCTTTTCCTCCTGCCTTGAAGGTTACTGCCACCTCCTTGTGCCGGGTATCCGTAGTCATTATGGCTCTTGCCGCTTCCGTTCCCGCCTCTTTGGCATCCGATAGCTGCCCGCCTAAAGCCCTAACTCCTGCTGTAATTTTGTCTATGGGAAGCTGCATCCCGATTACCCCGGTAGAGGCTACCAGACAGGCACTTTCGGGAATCTGCAAAACCTCTGCCATAGCCTCTGCGGTCTGCCTGCAATAATCCATTCCCTGTTTTCCTGTACAGGCATTGGCTATCCCGGAATTAATTACCACTGCCTGACCATACTCCGACTGCTCCACAATTTGCTTATCCCACAGTACACAGGCTGCCTTTACCACATTGGTGGTAAAGGTTCCTGCCACCCGGCAGGGCACCTTACTGTATACCATGGCCATGTCCTTTCGATTGCTGTATTTAATCCCGGCTTCCTGTGCAGCCGCCAAAAACCCTTGGGCCGCAGTAACACCACCTTGAATTTCCTGCATTTTTTCCTCCATTCCGAAGCTTTTTCCTCTAAGCTTCAAGCTTCTGTCTACTGATTAAAGGCCTCTATATTATCCTGATTCAGAACAAAATCATAATAGTTTAAATCTTTGCGCTGGTTCCAGCCAATTTTTCGCCAAAAGGCATTTCCCAAGTCGTTTTGGGTAAAGGCAATCAACGAAACCTTACTGATATTTTCTTCTTTTAAGGCATTCATGGCAAAAACTACCATCTTCGTTCCAATCCCCTGCATACGATAGGCCGGGTCTACACATACATGATAAAAACAGCCCCGTCGGCCATCATGCCCACAAAGAATGGCTCCCACGATTTCCTCGTCCTGCCAGGCTACTACACTGGTATCCGGGTTTCGTTTAAGAAATCGCTCTACCCCTTCTCTTGAATCGTCTATACTGCGCATGGCAAAGCCTTTTATTTTCTTCCATAGCCCATAGACTGCATCATAGTCTTCCATGGTCATTTTTCGAATTACCGTCATTTTCCTTATTTTCCTCCATTTACAAAAGGTTTTGTACTGCTTTAGGGAAATACCGGCACCAAGGTAAGACCACTGTCCTCCGGCAATCCAAAGAGCAGATTCATATTCTGTACTGCCTGCCCGGCAGCTCCCTTTACCAGATTATCCATGGCTCCCAGCATGATTGCCCTGCCCGTTCTTTCATCGATCTGCACGTTCACATCCACATAATTACTTCCTTCCACCCACCTGGTTTGGGGGCAGATTCCTTCCGGCAGAAAACGGACAAATTTTTCTTCCTTGTAGCAGGCCTCATAAACGGCTCTTACCTTCTTAGCTGTGGGCAGACTGCCATCAGCCTGCTTCTTTAAGGAAGCATAAGCCGTAATCAGGATTCCTCTGTTCATGGGCACCAGATGGGGCGTAAAATTGATGGTCACCGCTTCCTTAGCCACATAAGAAAGCTGCTCCTCTATCTCCGGTGTATGGCGGTGGGAAGCTACCCCATAGGCCTTAATATTTTCATTCACTTCACAATAAAGATTATCCACCTTAGCTCCCCTTCCGGCTCCGCTGGTTCCGCTTTTGGCATCTATAATCAGGGTAGATAAATCCAGCATTCCTGCCTTAACCAGAGGATAAACGGTGAAAAAGGAACAGGTAGGATAACAGCCCGGATTGGCCACTAATCTGGCCTTCTTCACCTTATCCCGATTTAACTCACAAAGTCCGTATACCGCTTCTTCGAGAAATTGAGGTGCTTTATGTTCAAGGGCATACCATCTTTCATATGTAGTCACATCTTTAATTCGAAAATCTGCACTTAAATCAATAATCTTTACCTTATTCAACAGTTCCTCATCCAAAAGTGAGGCCAAAAAACCCTGTGGGGTGGCCGTAAATATCACATCCACCTGCCCTGCCATCTCTTTTAAATTATCGTCTCTGCAAACCTCCTCTACCAACTGAAACATATTTTGGTAGATCCAGGCATAGGGCTTTTCAATATAGCTTTTGGAGCCATACCAGACAATCTCTGCCTCCGGGTGTCCCAACAAAAGCCGGACCAGTTCTCCTCCTGCATAGCCTGTGGCCCCTACAATTCCTACTCTAATCATATTTTCTCTCCTTTTGAAGCATCAAGCCTTAGGCTTCTGCCCCTTCATCTCTGCTACAGTATAACATCATTTTCTAAAAATTTCAGTAATCCTCAATTATTCCCTCCGGTATCCGCTTCTTTCTTCTCTTTGTATGATTATACGCTTATTATTGCATATTATGCAAGCATTAATTCTTATTTTTAAATTTTTATGCTATCTTTTTGCTTGTTGTGCATAAAATTACACTTGATTTTTCTTTTTAAGAGGTGTATATTATCCACATAAAGGTTTTGTATTGGAGGTAACCATGAAAGAAAAAGTGATTTTAGCTTACTCCGGTGGTCTGGACACCACCGCTATTATTCCCTGGTTAAAGGAAAACTTTGATTATGAGGTAGTCTGTGTCTGTATCGACTGCGGTCAGGGGGAAGAACTGGACGGACTTGAAGAACGCGCCAAAGCCTGTGGCGCAGCCAAGCTTTACATAGAAGATGTGGTGGATGAATTCTGTGATGAATACATCGTTCCCTGTGTGCAGGCCCACGCTGTTTATGAGAATAAATACCTGTTGGGAACCTCTATGGCCCGTCCGGTAATTGCCAAACGTCTGGTGGAAATTGCCCGCAAGGAAAATGCCACTGCCATCTGCCATGGGGCAACCGGTAAAGGCAATGACCAGATTCGTTTTGAACTGGGCATCAAGGCCCTGGCTCCTGATTTAAAAATTATTGCAGCCTGGAGACACGATGCCTGGACCATGCAGTCCCGGGAAGATGAGATTGCCTACTGCAAGGCTCATGGCATTGATCTGCCTTTCTCCGCAGACTCCAGCTATAGCCGAGACCGCAACCTGTGGCATATCAGCCATGAGGGACTGGAGCTGGAGGATCCGGCAAGGGAACCTGATTTTGAACATCTTTTAGTTTTAGGCACTACTCCCCAGAAGGCTCCTGATGAAGGGGAATATGTCACCATGACCTTCGAAAAGGGCATTCCAACCTCTGTAAACGGCCAGAAGATGAAGGTGGCAGACATTATTCGTACACTGAATGCTTTAGGCGGCAAGCATGGTATCGGTATCGTTGACATTGTGGAAAATCGTGTGGTTGGGAT
>JBJELR010000120.1:0-3225 GCA_051879255.1 Lachnospiraceae bacterium
CCCGTGCTTCTTCCAGAGTCATATCATTTGAAAGAACACCAAATAATGACTTAGCCCTACTTCATTAATGAAGATGTGGATGAGGAAACGGTAGAATATATCAAGACGGTTACCGCCCATAATGATGTAATTGATTTATACAATACGGTGCAGGTACAGTATAATGAGGTGCTGACCGAGAATGAAGCGTTAAGTGCTTTTCTTACCCAGCTTCCGGAACGGCTGAAGGAATCGGTAAGTCTTGCGCTTGCTAAAAGAGAGGAAGAAAAAGCTCCCAAAGAACCGGAGGAGATTGTAGCCACAGCAGAGGAGATTACGGTAGTCACTAAAGTGAAGGCTACTGCAGTGGTGAATGTCAGAAGTTCTGACAGTGTGGAAGCTGATCGGATTGGAAAAACTGCCCAGGGACAGATTTTGGATTTACTTGAAGAAAGAGTTAATGGCTGGTCTAAGGTAGAGTTTGAGGGAAAAGAAGGCTTTATCAAGAGTGAGTTTTTGGAGCCGGAGGAAACCATGGTAGTATCTGCCCAGGAGGGAGAGGAAGTTCAGGAAGAAACCATAAAGCTGCAGCCTTCCGAAAGTGAGAGTACTGCAAAGGGAACCTTAACGGATACGGTCAATGTCAGAAGAACAGCAGGAACTGATGGTGATAAGCTGGGCCAACTGGCAGTAGGAAGCAGTGTGGACATTATTGAAAAGCTGTCCAGCGGCTGGACTAAGATCAAGTACAATGGTGGAGAGGCCTATGTAAAATCCGACTTTGTGGAGTAAGCAGGACTATCCGGATTTTGTACGGATAAAAGCAGAATAAGGAAGAACAAAGAATAAATCCCGGTTACAGGTGGAAAACTATCTGTAATCGGGATTTTTGGTTAGACATCACAGATTGGGAATGGAGGAAGATAGTGAATAAGGATGATATTGCAATTTTTAAAAGTATACAGAAGAATACCGAGATGGCATTGAAGGCCATCGATACGATTGAACCCAAGGTACAGGATAGGGATTTGGCACTTTTGTTAGCAAAAACCAGTCAGCGATATGCCAGCTTGCATCAAAAGGCAGTCAACAGTCTGATAGAGGCAAAGGTAGAGCCAGGGAAAACCAGTGGGCTGCAGCAGCTTATGCTGGTAGGCAGTATTAATGGAAACACCTTGCTAAACACCTCCACCAGCCATATTGCCGAATTGATGATCAAAGGAAGTAATATGGGAATCACCGATTTAAATAAAACACTTAATCATAATACACATGGAGAAAATAAAGCTTTGTCTTTAGCAGAGGAACTGATGCAGATGGAACAGCAGAATTTGGATGAGTACAAGAAATATTTATAAAGGGAATCACTATTTTATTCGGGCAGTAGAATAGGCAGGCCTGTTCTATGCATGGGGAATAGATTGAAAATACAAAGATACCTGTATACAAAAAATTTTCCAATTTAATGCAGAAAAGTATTGCGAAGAAGAAGAAAGTATTATACAATAAACAAGACAAAGGTGTCGGGCATGGTAGGGAGGAGACTACCATGCCCATTTTTGGGTAAAATGATGGGATTTTACCCAAAAGAGTAAAAGAAATATTGAAAAATTAAGGAGGATATGAAGGATGTCTTACGTTGATGAGGTAATCGAGTTAGTGGTGGCAAAGAACCCGGCACAGCCGGAATTCCATCAGGCAGTAAAAGAGGTTTTGGAATCACTTCGTGTTGTAGTGGAAGCAAATGAAGAAGAATACAGAAAAGATGCTTTGCTGGAAAGAATGGTGAATCCGGAAAGACAGATTATGTTTCGTGTTCCCTGGGTAGATGACAAAGGGCAGGTACAGGTAAATACGGGCTACCGCGTTCAGTTTAACAGCGCAATCGGACCCTACAAGGGAGGACTTCGTCTTCATCCTTCAGTAAATATCGGTATTATTAAATTCTTGGGATTTGAACAGATTTTCAAAAACTCCCTTACCGGGCTTCCCATTGGAGGCGGTAAAGGTGGTTCTGATTTTGACCCTAAAGGAAAATCAGACAGAGAGGTTATGGCTTTCTGCCAGAGCTTTATGACAGAGCTGATGAAATATATCGGTGCAGATACTGACGTTCCGGCAGGTGACATTGGTACCGGAGCCAGAGAAATTGGCTTTATGTATGGTCAGTACAAGCGTCTGACCGGTCTTTATGAGGGTGTTCTTACCGGTAAAGGGCTTACTTACGGTGGTTCTTTGGCAAGAACTGAGGCTACTGGTTACGGTCTGCTGTACATTACGGAAGAAATGCTTAAATGTAACGGTTCTGATATTAAAGGTAAGACTATTGCGGTATCAGGTTCAGGAAATGTGGCAATCTATGCAATCCAAAAGGCACAGCAGTTAGGCGGTAAGCCGGTAACCTGTTCTGATTCCACCGGTTGGATTTATGATCCTGAAGGAATTGATGTTGCTTTATTAAAGGAAGTTAAAGAGGTTAAGCGGGCAAGACTTACTGAGTATGCAGCAGCAAGACCCAGTGCACAGTACCATGAAGGAAAAGGGGTTTGGAGCATTAAGGTGGATATTGCCCTTCCTTGTGCGACTCAGAATGAGCTTGATCTGGAGGAGGCAAAGCAGCTTGTAGCAAATGGCTGTATTGCAGTAGCAGAGGGTGCCAACATGCCTACCACTATGGAGGCTACCGAGTATCTGCAGGAAAAGGGAGTATGGTTTATTCCCGGTAAGGCTGCTAATGCCGGCGGTGTAGCAACCTCTGCATTGGAAATGAGCCAGAACTCCGAGAGACTTAGCTGGACCTTTGAAGAAGTAGATGGAAAATTACAGAACATTATGAAGAATATTTTCCACAGCCTGGACGATGCTGCTAAAAAATATGGTATGGAAGGCAATTATGTAGCCGGAGCAAATATTGCAGGCTTCTTGAAGGTTGCTGAGGCGATGAAGGCTCAGGGTATTTGCTAATTAAGAATTTCTAAGATAATATAAGGTATTGATAAGTCCTGTAAACCCAGTGTTTATGGGACTTTTCTTTATGTGTTGAAAGACATGCGAATTGTCAGAATATTCATAAATAGAAGATAATTTACGTTATTTTGAGGTCGTGATATACACGTGGTACATAAGTGATATACAGGTGGTATACACTTGTTTCTACTGATTTTGGATGATTTTGGAAGCATTATATTTAGAAGTATCCCAAAGTTTGTGTAAACCTTCAAACTGATGTAAGATAAAATTACTCAG
>JBJELR010000121.1:0-3208 GCA_051879255.1 Lachnospiraceae bacterium
GTAGATGTCCGCCATGATCTGGCGGAGGACGGACTCGTTCATGAACGGGATTCCAATGGCCTTGCAGTGGGAGAAACCAACAAGGTTAACATTGAAGATGGTAAAACGTTGGTAATTAAATATATTGGTAAGGGAGATGCCGATGAGGAGGGTATGCGTACCGTAAGCTTCGAATTGAATGGTATTCGTCGTGACGTAAAGGTACTGGATAAGTCCTTAAGCGGAACGGTTGTCTTCGCTCGTATGGCAGATCCGGATGTAGAGGGAGAAGTAGGAACCTCCATTCCCGGTGCGGTAAGCAAAATTAACGTTAAGGTAGGAGAAATGGTAGAGGTGAACCAGGTTCTGGCTGTTATCGAGGCCATGAAGATGGAAACCAGTGTGGTTGCTCCTATCGCAGGAAAAATCAAGGAGATTCTGGTAAATCCCGGACAGTCGGTAAAATCCGGAGAACTGCTGGTGATTGTAGAGCCGGTGGAATAAACAGTGGGGCATAATTATAGAAGTGATTGACATAATCGATTTAGCTTCATATAATAATAACGTAGGGCAGAGATGCTCTCAAAATAGTGTTCGCTTCCTGATATGCGGCTTATAAATGGTCAGGACTGCAAATAGTACCCGCTCCCCGATATGCGGCTTACAAATGTTCGGGATTAAAATGTTTGGGGGAAATCGGTTAATGCCGATTTCCCCCTTGTTTGAATAGGAGGTATACCATGCCCGATGCACAGTTTTATTTTCTGTCAGACCAGTATTATTTGGATTTTCCCGATGACAGGCTGATGAAAAACAAGGATATGATCGATGGACATCCCCATAGACGTCCTTGCTTCTTTGCTTTTCCTGATACTAAAATTCCTGCTATTTACTGGATCGTTCCTATTTCATCCCAGTATGAGAAATTTAAAAGAATTGAACAGGATAAAATCAAAAAATACGGACAGTGCAACACTATTCGTTTTGGGATGGTGCTGGGAAGAAACACTGCATTTTTAATCCAGAATATGTGCCCGGCTACGGCTAAATATCTTACACCCTACATAGATAAGAATAATCAGCCGATTCGAATCGATGATCGTGTGGCTGCAGATGTAATCAAAAATGCAAAGGAGGTTTTAGCTATGGCAAAGAGGGGGACAAAAGTGATTTTCCCTGATGTATTCAGTATATATCATGGTCTTGAGCAGCAGCTTTCACAAGGGTAGAGCCCATCAGCTCTTAAAAGCCCGTATTTTAGCCGCATAACTGCTGGTCATAAGGACGCCGATAACCATCATTCCAAATGTGATTCCGTAGCATAGACCACCCACAAAGTTATCTGCATTATCAGTAAACGATAGCGCCATATAGATTACTCCTGCAATAAAACCTGCTATAAACAACCAGTGCATACGTTTTGTCAGTTTTCTTTTTTCTTCATTGCTGTAATCTGCAACCTTTAATATAGTTTCTTCCAATGCTTTATCCATTTTCACAACATTCCTTTCTCCGTCTAATAATTCACGCAGATCAACCTCAAAATAATCAGACATTTCAATAAGAATATCTAAATCCGGCAAATTATTTCCTGTTTCCCATCTTGAAACACTTCTGCGGGACACTCCAAATTGTTCCGCCAACTGTTCTTGGGTAACCCCTCTTTCCTTGCGAAGTTTTTTTATAAAATTCCCTGTCTTTAATTGATTCATGTTTTCCTCTCCTGACCTCCTTATACACATAGTATATCGTCTGTCGTTCTGTATTTATAGGACACAAAGTGAGCAATCCTTATAAGTTCCTTTATGGGACAAGGTGTGTCCCATAATAATCAAGGCATATAATAAACCTTTTCATGTTATTGGGAAAACAGAGAAGAACGGTTCCTATCCCGATACTCTTTGGGGGGCATTCCGTATTCCTTTTTAAAGGCTCTGTAGAAGCTGGAGTAGTCGTGAAAGCCATAGCGCAGAAAGGTCTGGCTTATGCCTGGCTCACTTAACAGTGCGTTGCGGCAAAGCTCAAGCCTTTTTTTCAGAATGAACCGGTGTACAGGCAGACCCAGCTGCTTTTTGAACAGATGGGCAATATGGTACTTGTTTACGAAAAACACTTCTGAAAGGCGATCCAGCGAAAGGTCTTCTTCCAGATGATTTTCAATATAAATCAACAGATTCTCAAACAGAGTCAGAGTCCCCGCTGGCCGATAGGGAACATTATGCTCATAGGCCATACAGTTCAAATGAAGAAGCAGATCGTTTATGGCAAGAGAAATCCTGGAGTCCCGGCCAAAGCGGTTGAAGTGAATATCCCCCAAAAGCTGAAAGATTTTTGCCTGAATCAGATTCATGCTGATGGTGTCATTGTGGTAGATGTACTGTTCTTTCGACAATGCACGGGAAACCATATATTCATAATCATCAGACAGAAGAACAAGCTGCTGAAAAAAATCTTTGCTGATCCAGAGCACAAAACGGCGATAGGGTGTCTGTGGAGCACTGTTTTCTACCCAGTGGGAGAATCCCGGGGGAATAACGATAACATCACCGGTAATCAAATCAAAGGAGTGTTGGTGAATGTGCATGGTGGTATTGCCGGACAGGAAAAGATAAAACTCATAATAATCATGGGAATGAGGCTTCACACCGGCCAGATTGGAATCGTCATAATAGAAGATTTCAAAATCCTTCGACAGCATATATTGTCTTGGAGTAAAGGTGGTTTTTAAATGATTTTTCATAAAGTCCTCCTCCTTCAGTAGTGGATTCAAAATAACACAAAACCGCAACTTTTGCAATGAGGTTCACAAGGAATCCAATGGTATTCAAAAAGGGCAAAGGCTATAATTTTTGTATAGTCAAAAGGGATAGCTAACCAAAAGGAGAGGAGAGGATAAGAGTATGGAAATGACACTGAGATGGTATGGCCGAAAGGCGGATACCGTAACCTTAAAGCAAATCAGACAGATTCCGGGGGTTAAAGGGGTAATCACCACCCTTTATGATACGAAGCCCGGAGAGGTGTGGAGCAGAGAGAGAATCCATGCCATGAAGGAAGAGGTGGAGACAGCAGGACTCCATATTGCAGGAATTGAAAGTGTAAATATTCATGATGACATTAAGATCGGTGCACCTGAGCGGGAAGAGTACATAGCCAATTATATTGAGACACTCCGCAATCTGGGTGAAGAGGATATTCATCTGGTCTGCTACAACTTCATGCCTGTCTT
>JBJELR010000122.1:0-3196 GCA_051879255.1 Lachnospiraceae bacterium
TGTATTTAATATTCCCTGGGAAATGAAATGCCCTAATGGAATCGTGAAAGGCCTACTGCGCCATGCCGGTGAAAAACACCTGCCAAAAGAGATTCTATGGCGGCGAAAAAGTCCCTATCCCAAGACCTATGACCCTGCCTATGAGAAGCTTCTTGGCAGCCGCTTAAAGGAAGTTCTTGCCACTCCTAATGCTCCCATTCGTACTCTGCTTGACACGAAAAAGGTTCATGCCTTTCTGGACAGTCCTTCCGATTACGGTAAGCCTTGGTACGGGCAATTAATGGCCGGCCCACAGATGATTGCCTATCTGCTGCAGATCAACTATTGGCTGGAAAAATACCGGATTCGGCTGGTATAAAATAACAGGGGCTCCCTATAGGAATGGATTTTACCCATTTCTCTCAGGGAACCTCTGTTTTACTTCAATATTTTTCAGACAACAGTTGCAAATTCTCTCATTTTCGATGTTTTTCTGGTCATTGAAACATTTTCTTTATGCTACCCTTGTAAATCCGTATCTATACTCCATAGCATAATGGTTCCTAAGCTAATTGATAAGCAAGAATTCAGAATATGCTTCAATAATCCCTCGCAGCCCTCTTTAATATCTCTATAGGTTACGGCAAAGTCCCGGGTAAAAAAGGGATCTGCAATAGGTGTGCCGGGGCGAGCTGTATAATCCAACAGAAGACTGATTTTCTTTTCCCTATCCTCTCCCACGATTTTTTTCAAATCCTGCAAATTATTCATGTCCATACAGATCAGATAATCATAGGCTTTGTAGTCCTCCTTTTTTACCTGTGTCGCTTGTCTGGGTGTATGGGGTACTTTCTGACGGTCAAGCTCCTCTCTGGCAGGCGGATAAACCGGATTTCCCACACCATTAAAGATTTCCTCACTGCTGGTGGCAGCCGATGCAATCCAGAACCGATCTGCCATCCCCTTCTTTTGTACCATATCCTTCAGCACAAACTCTGCCATTGGACTGCGGCAGATGTTTCCATAGCAAATGAAAAGAATCTTAATTTTTTCCTTCTGCTGTTTTCCCATATCATGCTTCTCCTTTTTCTCAAAAGAGGCCCCTTTCGGCAGCCCCTCTTCCTTAATTTATCCATCAATTTCCCGAATCAGATTTACCATTTCAATAGCTCCTAGGGCACAGTCATAGCCCTTATTTCCTGCCTTAGTTCCTGCCCGCTCGATAGCCTGCTCAATATTTTCTGTAGTCAGTACCCCAAACATCACCGGAATATCGGTGTTTAGGGAAACGGCAGCGATTCCTTTGGAAACCTCACTGCAGACATAATCATAGTGGGTAGTGCTTCCCCGGATCACAGCTCCCAGACAGATAATGGCATCATATTTTCTGCTTTTTGCCATTTTAGAAGCAATCAGGGGAATTTCAAAGGCTCCCGGGACCCAGGCCACTTCAATATCCTCCTCCTTCACCTCATGGCGAAGCAGTCCGTCCAGTGCCCCCTCCAACAGTTTTCCTGTAATAAATTCATTGAATCGTCCTGCAACAATTCCTACCTTAATTCCCTTGGCTACTAATTTTCCTTCTAATGTTTTCATATTAATCTCCCTTCCTTTTTTATCCTTAATGGTTAATGTGGAGGTTCAGTACCTAAAACTTCAGCAGATGGCCCATGCGCTTTTGCTTGGTTTTCAGATAGAAAAGATCATAATCCGTAGCATCCATCTGAATAGGTGCCCGCTCCTTGATTTCAATCCCAAACTCGGAAAGCTGATATACCTTATCCGGATTGTTGGTCAAAAGCCGCATACTTTTTACTCCCAAATCCCGTAAAATCTGTGCCCCGATATAATACTCTCTGTGATCTCCCGCAAAGCCCAGAGCCAGATTGGCTTCCAGCGTATCCATTCCCTGCTCCTGCAGCTCATAGGCTCTCAGTTTATTGATCAAGCCGATCCCCCGGCCCTCCTGACGCATATAAAGGAGGATTCCCCGGCCTTCTGCTTCAATCTGAGACATGGCTGCGGCAAACTGCTGTCCACAGTCACAGCGGAGGGAACCGAAGGTATCTCCTGTCAGACATTCTGAGTGGACGCGACAGAGTACATCCTGGCCGTTGCCAATATCCCCTTTTACCAAAGCTACATGGTGTTCTCCATTCAGCTTATTGACAAAGCCATAGGCCATAAATTCACCGTATTTAGTAGGCATTTTCGTTACGGTTGCCTTCTCCACCAGATGGTCACTGCATTTACGATAGTTCTGTAAATCCTTAATCGTAATAAATTTTAATTCCCAGGTTTTTGCCAATTCGATCAATTCCGGGGTTCGCATCATGGTGCCATCCTCTCCCATGATTTCACAGCAAAGTCCGCATTCCTTAAGTCCTGCCAAACGGCACAAATCTACAGTTGCCTCGGTATGGCCGTTTCGCTCCAGAACGCCGTTTTTCTTAGCCAGAAGCGGAAACATATGACCAGGGCGGCGAAAGTCCTCCGGTTTTGCATTCTCATCCACACATTTCAAGGCCGTAATGGAACGTTCCCTTGCGGAAATACCCGTAGTCGTATCTACCGCATCAATGGAAACCGTAAAAGCAGTTTCATGATTGTCCGTATTCTGCTCTACCATCTGGGGGATTCTCAGTCTTCTTACATACTCCTCCGACATAGGCATACAAATAAGCCCTCTCCCGTAAGTAGCCATAAAGTTGATGTTTTCCTGAGTAGCAAACTGTGCTGCACAAATGAAATCTCCTTCATTTTCCCGATCCGGATCATCCGTTACCAGAATAATTTTTCCCTGCTTTAAATCCTCCAGGGCTTCTTCCACTGTATTAAATTGAAACATATTATCCTCCTTCTTCCAGTAACATTACTGCATATTAAAATCCGTATTTGGTTAAAAAATCCTTTGTAATTCTGCTTTCTTTCTGTCCTCCAGCCGCGGGCTGCAAAAGCTTCTCCACATATTTTCCGATAATATCGTTTTCCAGATTTACCAAACTTCCTTCCTTAGACTCGCTTAAGGTGGTCATTTTCACCGTATGAGGAATGGCGGAAATGGAAAAAGTATCACTTGTTACTGCTGCTACCGTCAGACTGATTCCATTAATGGTAATGGAGCCTTTTTCCACAATATAGCGGATAATTGGCGCTGCTGCCTGTATGGTATACCAGATAGCCGTGTCATCCTGCCGTATATGGATAATTTTTCCTA
>JBJELR010000123.1:0-3144 GCA_051879255.1 Lachnospiraceae bacterium
TGCCTATGTGGTTTTTTAAAAGCAGGATACTAAATAAGAAGCAGCCCTTACAAACGGTGCTGTTCATCACAGATTACTGTAATTTAAAATGTAAGCATTGTACACCGGCAGGCCATGGCTGTTCAACGATGAAGTCTTATGAGCAAATAAAGCGGGAATTGATTTATTCCTATAAACAGGGTTCCCGGTTTATCGATTTTGAAGGGGGAGAGCCCACACTTTGGCGTGATGGAGATAAAAATTTGAATGATCTTTATCGCCTGGCGAAAAAAATAGGATTTTTCTCCTGTACATTAACCACCAATGGGCAAAAATCAATAAGGGGTACGTTGGCAGATTCGGTTTGGGTCAGTGTGGATGGATATGGAAAATACCATGACAGGATTCGGGGTGAGGGTACCTTTGCAAAATTAGATAAACATATTCGAGAAAGTAATCATCCTAATCTAAGTATTGCGATGGCAGTTAATCGAATCAATCGGGCCTCCATTTCCAAGATTGTAAAATATGCAAGAAAGAATCCGGCCATTCAATCAATTGCCTTCAATTTACATACTCCTTTTCCGGAAACGGAGGAATTAACCATGTCCTGGCAGGAGAGGTGTGAAGTAATCGACGAAATCATCCGGTATAAAAAGGCAGGGTATCCCATTATGAATACCTTTTCCGGCCTGAAGGTGATGAAACGTCGTGGCTTTAAAAAGGATTGCTGGGTAGCTAATTATATTTTAATTGATGGAACCAGATTGCCCCAATGCCCGGGAAAGCTGTTGGATGTCTGTGATGATTGTGGCTTTTGTATGTCCGGTGAAATGTACTCGGTATTAAGATTGAAACCGGATACAATTTTTGCGGGCTTATCACTACGGCTGGGATAATAGGATTAACTAGGAAGATACTTATGATAAATTAGTGAGGGAAAAAAATGAACATTTCTGATAAAGGATTAGCATTAATCAAAAAATACGAGGGCTGTCACTTGACTGCCTACCTGTGTCCGGCGGGATATTATACCATTGGCTATGGGCATACGGCAGGAGTAAAGGAAGGGATGAGCATTACCCAGGAGGAGGCGGAGGCCTACTTAATGGAGGATTGTTCAAAATTTGAAAAAGAGGTGGAAAAATACGACAGTAAGTATGGGTGGAATCAGGATGAGTTTGATGCACTGGTATCCTTTGCCTACAACATTGGCAGTATTCATCAGCTTACGGCTCATGGTACACGCTCTCGAGAAGAAATTGCACAGAAAATACCTGAGTATGTAAAGGGAGGTGGAGGAGTACTGCCGGGACTGGTAAAGCGCAGAAAGGAAGAACAGGCTTTATTCCTCAGTCTGGAAGAGGCAGAGGAATAAGTTAAGCTAAGTCGGGAGAGGCTTAAGAAGGTAGGTTGGATTAGGCCTCTCCCTGTTCTGTTTCATCTTTATCCTGGGCTTCTAAGTTGAAGGATTTCCATTGATTGTGTTCGGAAGAAATAATCTGCTCTATGTTATGAACAAATATATTTTCCACACTCTCCGGTTTGGTATTGTAGGGGGCAGAATGTGTTTCAAAGAGCACCTTCTGATATCGAAGTAAATCACAGGCAGTACGATAGCCTATCCAGTTTTCCGGCCATTTATGTAGCTTGCCCAGAGATTTGATGATGGCAATTGCGGCACCGAAAACCCCCACGATGAAGCCAACCATTTTAAAATCATTGGCATAGGAAGATAGCAGGGGAATCAAAGCAGCCAGAATGATTTCAATAGTCTGGCTTATAGTATATTTTCTCTGGCAGGAGCGGGCCTTCTTCTCATACCATTCAATCTGATTGTTTACCCGAGTGCTTATGTACTCATCAATATTAATGTTCTTATTCATTCTTACCTCCATTCCAGTGTATTTCAAGTGTAGTAATTCTATTTTGTAAATGAATTAATCATTTGTCAATCATTTTTTTATTTAAATTAGGAAGAATTGTATTTTTCACTGAAATAATCATTGTTTCTATTTCTAATTCCCATTTTTATATCTGAGAAAATTCATGGGCCTGAAGAAAGCTGATTTTTAATTAGTCAGTAATAAGATTTGTACGGGAGAGAAAAACAGTGTATGATAGAATTTGCAGATATGGAGATTCTGTAAATATGGAATTGAGAATGGAGACCGGAATGCAAAACGAAGAACAGTTTATGGTTGGAGGATTTTTATTTGGAAGTAAGGAGGACGTTAAGCTGGCCAAGGCAGAGGAGAGCAGTATACAATTTCTGGAACAGAAAATGAACTTTGAAGATACCAACACAACTTTGCGTATTTATGAAAAAGCTTTGAAGGAAAAGATTTTTAAAACACCGGTAGGCTTTGAGTTTTTACGAAAAATTCAGACAGAACTGATGAAAAGAGGAGTTCCTCCGGAAAATATTAAGTCCATTCCCCTGTATCAGATCTTTTCCCGGAAAGAGGAGGAAAAAACCATCAGAATTTTTCGACCTAAGGCCAAACCGGACAAAACGAAGGAATATCTTCGCAACTCTCTTTGGTTGAATGTGGTACTCATTCTTTTGACCATAGGAATGTTCATGATTTCTCTGTTTGGTGAAACACCTAATATAGTAAATTACCGATTTAAAATTCAGGATGAATATGCCTCCTGGGAGCAGGATTTAATGGAAAGAGAGAATCGGATTAAAGAAAAAGAAAGAGAGTTAAACATGGAATAGATTTCACAGATTAAACATATTTCTCAGGTACAATGAGGAAAAGGAAATAGGAAGATAATAAGATCTCTGAGATTAAAATGCTGCTAAAGCAGCAGAATGAGAGGAAATATGGAGAAACTGAAAATATTAGTGGTGGATGATGAAGCCAGGATGAGAAAGCTGGTAAAGGATTTTCTGGTAAAGGCCGATTATGCTGTGCTGGAAGCACAGGATGGCAGCGAAGCCATGGAAATTTTTTATGCCAATAAGGATATTTCTCTTTTGATTCTGGATGTTATGATGCCTCATATGGATGGCTGGGAGGTGTGTCGTGAAGTGAGAAGCTTATCTCAGGTGCCGATTATCATGCTGACAGCCAGAAGTGATGAGAGGGATGAACTTTTGGGCTTTGAATTAGGTGTGGATGAATATATTTCCAAGCCATTCAGCCCCAAAATTCT
>JBJELR010000124.1:0-3135 GCA_051879255.1 Lachnospiraceae bacterium
CTGTATACAATGGAGGATGCAGACGGTGTAATCAAAAGGATCGTACCCTGCCCTTATGACAGTACCATTCAGGTGGATGAAGGAATTCAGATCCGCTTTACGGACATCGGGCATTTGTTAGGGTCTTCCAGCATTGAGGTTTGGGCAACTGAAGGGAAAATAACCAAGAAGCTGGTTTTTTCCGGTGATATTGGTAATTTGCATCAGCCTCTGATTAAGGATCCGGCATTTACCGAGGAAGCAGATTTTATTGTGATGGAGTCCACCTATGGGGACAGAGTCCATGCAGGGGAAAGACCCGACTATGTGGCAGAATTATCCCGGATTATTCAGGAAACCTTTGACCGGGGAGGCAATGTGGTTATTCCCTCCTTTGCAGTGGGAAGAACCCAGGAAATGCTGTATTTTCTTCGTCAGATTAAGGAAGAACACCGGATAATCGGTTTTGATCATTTTGAGGTTTATGTGGACAGCCCCCTTGCGGTGGAGGCTACCGGTATTTTCCATAATAATATTTATAACTGCTACGATGAGGAAGCGATGGAGCTGGTACAAAAGGGAATCAATCCGATTGCCTTCCCCGGCCTTCGTCTTTCCGTAACCAGTGATGAATCCAAGGCAATCAATTTTGATACCGACCCGAAGGTGATTTTGTCTGCCTCAGGAATGTGTGAAGCAGGACGAATCCGTCATCATTTAAAGCATAACCTGTGGAGAAAGGAATCTACTATATTATTTGTAGGCTATCAGGCGGTGGGAACCCTGGGACGGATTCTTCTGGAGGGAGCAGAGGAAGTGAAGCTTTTTGGAGAGCCCATTAGTGTAAAGGCGGACATCGTGCAGCTTGCGGGGATCAGTGGTCATGCAGATAAAAATGGGCTTCTTCGATGGGTGCAGGGCTTTAAGAAAAAGCCTGACCGGATTTTTGTGGTTCATGGAGAAGACAGCGTGTGTCAGGCATTTACACAGTGCCTGATTGATGAATACGATCAGAATGCCTACGCTCCCTACAGCGGCACCAGGTTTGATTTGATCAAGAATGAGTTTATTCTGGAAACGGAGCCTGTTCCTTTCGAGAAGAAACCCAAAACGAAAGCTGTTTCTGACGTCTTTGCAAGGCTTTTGGCAGCAGGACAGCGATTGTTGGCAGTTATTTCACGAAACGAGGGGGGAACCAATAAGGATCTGGCTAAATTTGCGGATCAGATCAATTCCCTCTGTGACAGATGGGATAGATAAACAGGTGGATAGAACAAGAGGAAGTTGGGCAGAAATGCCCGGGAGGTAAAATGAGCTTAGCAGATCAGCTTTTTATCAATATGTGCAGGGATATTCTGGAGAATGGAACCAGTACAGAGGGAGAGAAGGTAAGACCCAAATGGCCTGATGGAACACCGGCCTACACCATTAAGAAGTTTGGAGTGGTTAACCGCTATAACCTTCAGGAGGAATTTCCTCTTTTGACCCTCCGTAGGACTGCCCTAAAGTCTGCCACCGATGAAATGCTTTGGATATGGCAGCAAAAATCGAACAATATCCATGATTTACACAGTCATATCTGGGATGAATGGGCAGATGAAGATGGCTCTATCGGTAAGGCCTATGGTTATCAAATGGGGGTAAAGCATCAGTACAAGGAAGGCATGATGGATCAGGTGGACAGGGTGATTTATGATTTGAAGAATAACCCCTTCAGCCGACGGATTATGACCAATCTCTATGTACATCAGGACTTACATGAAATGAATTTGTACCCTTGTGCCTACAGTATGACCTTCAATGTTACCCAGAAAAAGGGGGAAGAGAAATTAACCCTGAATGCAGTATTGAACCAACGTTCTCAGGACGTTCTTGCAGCCAACAACTGGAATGTGGTGCAGTATTCCGTACTTATGCATATGCTGGCTCAGGTTTGCGATATGCAGGTGGGTGAGCTGGTACACGTAATTGCGGATGCACATATTTATGACCGCCATATTCCCATTATTGAGGAGCTGATCAGCCGCCCTGCCTTTCCGGCACCAAGGTTTACGTTGAATCCGCAGGTAAAGGATTTTTATGAGTTTACCCGCCATGATGTGGCCGTAGAAAACTATCAGACCGGAGAGCAGATTTTGAATATTGAGGTAGCAATTTAGAAACAGAAAGTTGAGGAAAGGCTTCGAAAGGGAGAAAAGAATGAATTTGATTGTTGCAGTAGACGAAAACTGGGCTATTGGCTATAAAAATGAATTACTGATCAGAATTCCCGCAGATATGAAAATGTTTCGTCAGGAAACAACAGGGAAGGTAGTGGTGCTGGGGAGAAAAACTCTGGAGACCTTTCCCGGAGGACAGCCATTAAAAGACAGAACCAATATCATTCTTTCCCGGGAGGCCGGTTATCAGGCAGAAGGAGCCAAGGTGGCACATTCTGTGGAAGAACTGCTGGAAATGTTGAAACCCTATGACAGCAGTGAGATTTATGTCATTGGGGGAGAGAGTGTCTACCGCCAGCTTTTGCCCTATTGTTATACGGCTCATGTGACGAAGATTGACAGAGCCTATGCGGCAGATACCTGGTTTCCCAACCTGGATGAGAACCCCCAATGGGAAATCACTGCCGAAAGTGATGAGCAGAGTTATTTTGATACCACCTATCGCTTTGTCAAATATGAGAGAATCAGGTAAGAGAATGATAAAGCTATGCTTTAGGAGCAATACTTATCCGCTGAAACACCATATCATAGCCATCATTGCCATAATTTAAAGAGCGGTTTACCCGGCTGATGGTGGCAGTGGATGCTCCTGTTTTTTCGGCGATTTCCAGATAAGTTTTATGGTCCTTCAGCATGGCAGCAACCTCAAATCTCTGGGAAAGGGACAGCAGTTCATTTACGGTACAGAGATCTTCAAAAAAGCTATAGCATTCCTCCTTGCTTTTCAACGATAAAATAGCCTCGAACAAATGATCTACCGTTTCTGTTTTCAACTTTTTATTCATAAAAGGCCCTCTCTTTCTTTATAGCATATAAGACTTCTGTGAGACATTTTAACATACTAAAGTTTTAAAGTAAAGAAGAACAAATTTGGAAAATCTAAAATAAATCTAAACTGATTACTATATAATACATTGCAGAATGGAGAGAGATAAAA
>JBJELR010000125.1:0-3134 GCA_051879255.1 Lachnospiraceae bacterium
CGCAAAAAAAATTGAATTAAGTATGTTCATCCTTTTGGGAAAGGGAGAGGAAGCTACCGGCGGCAGATTAAGAGAATCGATTATTTCTGATGTATTGGAAGCTCTGATTGGCGCAATTTATCTGGATGGAGGATTGGATTGTGCCAGGGATTTTGTCCATCGGTTCATTCTGGAGGATTCGGAGAATAAGATTTTTTTCCATGACAGCAAAACGATTTTACAGGAGATGATACAGACCAAGCCGGGGCAGAAGTTGATTTATGAACTGTTGGAGGAAAGCGGACCGGACCATAATAAGGAATTTGCGGTACAGGCCCTTCTAAATGATAAACGGGTAGGCTTTGGGCGGGGACGGTCAAAGAAATCGGCAGAGCAGCAGGCTGCCTATGAAGCAATTCTGTTCTTAAAGAAACAGGATAAAGATAAGTAGAAACGGATTAATAAAATGTATTTAAAGCGAATAGAGGTGCAGGGATTCAAATCCTTTGCCAATAAGATCACTTTCCAGTTTCATAACGGAATTACCGGAATTGTAGGGCCCAATGGAAGCGGAAAAAGTAATGTTGCAGACGCTGTCCGATGGGTATTGGGAGAGCAGAGAATCAAGCAGCTTAGAGGGGCCTCCATGCAGGATGTTATTTTTTCCGGTACAGAAAGCAGAAAGCCCTTAAGCTATGCTTATGTTGCCATTACGCTGGATAACAGCGACCATCAGCTTGCCATCGATTATGATGAAGTGACGGTAGCTCGTCGGTTATATCGTTCCGGTGAGAGTGAATATCTGATTAACGGTTCGGCCTGTCGATTAAAGGACGTTAATGAATTATTTTACGATACAGGTATCGGTAAAGAGGGCTATTCCATTATCGGACAGGGACAAATTGATAAGATTTTAAGCGGAAAACCGGAGGAAAAGAGAGAGCTTTTTGATGAAGCCGCAGGAATCGTAAAATTTAAACGGCGTAAAGCCACAGCTCAGAAGAAGCTGGAGGACGAAAAGCAGAACCTGATTCGGGTAAATGATATTCTATCCGAGCTGGAGAAACAAATTGGCCCTTTGGAAAAGCAGTCGGAAAAGGCAAAAATCTATCTAAAGAAGAAGGAAGAACTGAAGGCTTTAGACGTTAATATGTTCCTTTTGGAAAATGCTCGGATGAAGGAGCTGCTTAACAAGGCAGAGGAATCCCTGTTGATGACTACAAGGGAATTGGAGGAATCTAATACTGCCTACCAGACCATCAAAGAGGAGTATGACCAGATTCAGGCCAGAATAGAGGCCTTGGAAAAGGAAATTGAGGATACCCGTTCAAGTCTTACGGACACCAGTGTTTTGCGGGGAAAGCTGGAGGGTGAAATCAAGGTCTTACAGGAACAGATTAACTTTGCCGTATCCAATGATGAGCATCTTAAGCTGAGAAAAAACCAGGTGCAGACTGGCCTTAAGGAAAAGCAGGAAGAAAGACAGACCATTCTCAACCTGAAGGAGGCAATCGACAAGGATGCTTTGCAGGCCGGCAGCAAAAAGGAGAGTGCTACCAGGCAGTTAGCCCTTGTGCAAAGTCAGATCGAAACCATAAACAGTAATATTGAAGCAGGGAAAAATACGATTATTAATGCCCTAAACGAAAGAGCCACCATTAAGTCCCAGATGGAAAGATACGATACCATGCTGGAGCAGGTGCAGATTCGTAAAGCTGAGCTGACCTCCCGGCTGGTTTCGGTAAAATCAGATGAAGAAAAGCAGGAGCACCTGATTCGAAGCCTGGAGAATGAATTTCAGAAGATTCAGGAAAACATCACCTCCTTAAATCATGCCCAGGCAAAAAAGGAGGAGGAGCTGGAGGAAATCAGAGAAGAATTATCCGGTCAGGATCAGGCACTCAGAGATACGCAGGTGAAATATCACCAGGAAAAATCCAAGCTGGATGCCCTGTCCAATCTGACAGAGCGTTATGAGGGCTATGGCGGCTCTGTAAAACGGGTAATGGAGCAGAAGGAAGAAGAAGCAGGGATTATTGGTGTCGTTGCAGATATTATCAAAGTGGATAAAGAATATGAAACGGCTATTGAGACTGCCCTGGGCGGAAATATCCAGAATATCGTTACCGAGGATGAGGAAACGGCCAAGAAAATGATTGCTTTTTTAAAAAGGCATAAGGCAGGTCGTGCTACCTTTCTTCCTCTTACCAGTACCAGGCATCCCCAGGAGTTTAAAACGCCCCAGGTGCTTAAGGAAAAAGGGGTTGTGGGATTGGCCCATGAGCTGGTAAAGGTTGATTCTAAATATAAAAATGTAGCCAAGGCCATGCTGGGCAGGATTGTGATTGTGGATCATGTGGATCATGCAGTAAGTATTGCCCGTAAATACGACTATGGAATCCGTATGGTAACCCTTGAAGGAGAACTTCTGGTTCCCGGTGGTGCCATCAGTGGAGGTGCCTTTAAAAATAACAGTAATCTGTTGGGAAGGCGTCGGGAAATGGAGGAGCTTGACCAAAAGGTTAAGCAGTATCTGAAGAAGGTGGATGATTTACTAAATGGAATAGAGGCCACCAAAGAAAAACGAAGTCGTATGCGTCTGGAGTTGGAGCAAATTAAAGCTAAACTGCAGGAGGAATTTATTCATCAGAATACGGCCCGTCTGAATGTTATTGCGGCAAGAAAGAAGCAGGATGAGAACAATAGTGGAGCAGATTCCCTTATGGCCGAGGTTAAGGACAGCGAAAGCCGGATTAATGAAATTACCGAAGGAAAGCAAAAGATTTTACAGGAACTGGAAACCTCTCAGCAGTTGGAAAAAAGTGTGGAACAGCAGATTGGCGAGTTCCAGCTTCAATTAGAGGAGCTGCGCCGTCAGGAATCGGAGCATACAGCATTGGTTTCTGAGCAGGAAGTGGAAGTAGAGAAGATTCTGCAGCGGAAGGGATTCGAGCAACAGAATCTGGATCGTGTCAATGCGGAGGTAGAAAAATTTCAGATAGAGCTGGAAGAAATTGTGGCACAAATTAGCACTGGAGAAGAAGAGATTGCCTATAAAAAGCAATCCATCTGTCAGCTTAATGAAACCATTGCCGCCTCCCATACCTCCCAGTCGGATGCGGAAATCGCCCTGTAGGATATGCTCGCCACAAAAG
>JBJELR010000126.1:0-3117 GCA_051879255.1 Lachnospiraceae bacterium
TATGTGAAGTACATTTTGGAAAATGTAGAAATTTAAAATTTTTCACACAAAGAAGCCCTTATATGATATAATATAAATTACTGTATTGGGGCTTCTTTTTTGTAAGAAGCTTTATATATGGGTAAGGCTCTAAAAAGAACAGAAAGAAATTGAATTGGTTGCAGAAGCTTTAAAAGTAATATGAAATGGTGCACTTGCTAAAGAGCAACTGCTCAAAATCCTATAAAATTGAGGAAAATCAAAGGAGATATCGATAAATGAAACTAGGAATCGTGGGCTTACCCAACGTAGGAAAAAGTACATTATTTAACTCATTGACCAAGGCCGGAGCAGAATCGGCTAATTACCCCTTCTGTACCATCGACCCGAATGTGGGGGTAGTAACCGTACCGGATCATCGGCTGAAGCTATTGGGAGATATGTATAAGTCTAAAAAAGTCACTCCGGCAGTAATTGAATTCGTTGATATTGCAGGGCTGGTAAAGGGTGCTTCAAAAGGAGAGGGACTGGGAAACCAGTTTCTAAGCAATATCCGAGAAGTAGATGCTATTGTACACGTGGTAAGGTGCTTTGAAAACAGTAATATCATTCATGTGGACGGCAGTATTGACCCTCTCAGGGATATTGAAACCATCAATCTGGAGCTGATTTTTTCTGATTTGGAGATTTTAGAAAGGCGAATTTCCAAGGTGGAAAAGGCTGCCCGGATGGATAAGTCCCTGGGAAAAGAACTGGAGCTGTTGAAAAAGGTGAAGGCTGTACTGGAAGAAGGAAGGCTGGCCTTGGCTTATGAATGTGCAGATGAAGATGAGGAGACTATTTTCAGCAGCCTGAATCTGCTTACCGCTAAGCCGGTTATCTTCGCTGCCAATGTGGCAGAGGATGAGTTGGCCGATGACGGAGCAGGAAATAAAGGGGTAGAGGCCGTACGTGCTTTTGCGAAAGAAAATGGCAGTGAGGTGTTTGTCATCTGTGCCCAGATCGAGCAGGAGATCTCCGAGCTGGATGAGGAAGAAAAAGCCATGTTCCTGGAGGACCTGGGCTTAAAGGAGTCAGGACTGGACAAGCTGATCAGAGCCAGCTATCATTTACTGGGATTAATCAGTTATTTAACTGCCGGTGAGGATGAAACCAGGGCTTGGACCATTAAGGAGGGAACCAGGGCACCTCAGGCGGCAGGAAAGATTCATACCGACTTTGAGAGGGGCTTTATTAAAGCAGAGGTGGTCAACTATCAGGATCTGCTGGAACAGGGATATTTAGCAGCAGCAAGAGAAAAAGGACTGGTAAGGATGGAAGGAAAAGAATATGTGGTGAAGGATGGCGATGTTATTCTGTTTCGTTTTAATGTTTAACCATATATTGTACATCTGAAAAAGTAAATACAAGATATAGATAAGTATTCTAAGCACTTTGTGAAATTAGGCAAAGTGCTTATTTTTTTGTTTTTTTACTTGCCATAACCCTGTTTTTGCATTAGAATGGAATAAAAGTGGTGAAAAGTGGAGCCAAATGGTGAGAAGTGGGTGATTGGTTATGTTTATGGGTGAATACAATCATACGATTGATACCAAGGGCAGGCTGATTATTCCTTCAAAGTTTCGGGAAACATTAGGAGACGAATTCGTTGTAACGAAAGGACTGGATGGCTGTCTTTTTGTGTACGACAACAGTGAATGGCAAAGCTTTGAGGAAAAGTTGAAATCCTTACCGCTGACCAACAAGGATGCCAGGCAGTTTGTTCGTTTTTTTCTGGCAGGTGCTGCAGCAGTGGAAGTGGACAAGCAGGGAAGAATTTTACTGCCTGCTGTATTGAGAGAATTTGCAGGTCTGGAAAAGGAAGTGGTTCTGGTGGGAGTTGCCAGCAGAGTGGAAATCTGGAGCAAAGCAAAATGGGAAAATGCTACAGATTATGAGGATATGGAAGAAATTGCAGAGCATATGGCAGAACTCGGACTGGGGATTTGATGAGGCCAGGTTTGCTAAAAGCACGATGATGAAAAAGGTGGCTGACTGCCTCAGAAAGAATAAAGCAGAGATCGAGGTAAATCATGGAGTTTAAACACACTTCCGTATTACTGAAAGAAACAATAGAAGGCCTGAATATCAGGCCGGAGGGAATATACGTTGATGGAACCCTGGGTGGAGGCGGACATGCCTACCAGGTATGCAAAAGACTTACCAATGGAAAATTTGTTGGCATTGATCAGGATGAAGCTGCTATAGAGGCAGCCGGCGAAAGGCTTAAAGCATTTCAAGATAAAGTAACCATCGTCAGAAGCAACTACAGCAGCCTGAAATCGATTCTGCAGCAGCAGAACATTCAGAAGGTAGATGGAATCCTATTGGATTTGGGCGTCTCCTCTTATCAGCTGGATACGGCAGAGAGGGGATTTTCTTATCAGTATGACAGCCCTCTGGATATGCGGATGGATCAAAGGCAGAGGCTTACCGCAAAGGATATTGTCAATGACTATTCAGAAATGGAACTGTACAGAGTTATACGGGACTATGGAGAAGATCAGTTTGCCAAAAATATTGCCAAGCATATTGTACAGGCGAGAAGGGAACAGCCAATAGAAACAACGGGTCAGCTTAATGAGCTGATTAAAGCGGCTATCCCGGCAAAGATTCGAGCCGTAGGCGGTCATCCCGGTAAAAGAACCTTTCAGGCTATTCGAATTGAGTGTAATCGGGAGCTGGAGGTACTTAAGGACAGCCTGGAGGATATGATTGAGGTATTAAATCCCGGAGGAAGACTTTGTATTATCACCTTCCATTCTTTAGAGGACAGAATCGTCAAGACGATGTTCAGGAGAAATGAAAACCCCTGCATATGCCCGCCTCATTTTCCTGCCTGTGTTTGTGGACTTCAGGCAAGAGGACGGGTACTTACGAAAAAACCTATTCTTCCCTCAGAGGAAGAAATGAAGGAAAATTCCCGTTCCAAGAGTGCAAAATTACGTATTTTTGAACGAATATAAAATTAACAGTTTTCTCAAACCAAAAAGACTGTTAGAATAGAGAGGTAAAGTAACATGGCCCGCAGAACTTATCAGGCTAATCATGCAAGAAATAACCAAAGAGGGCGGACAGGCAGTCAGCGAAACAATTATA
>JBJELR010000127.1:0-3089 GCA_051879255.1 Lachnospiraceae bacterium
AGGCTGAGGTCACAACAATCATCCGGGCAGACTATGAGCCTTCCGGTCAGGAGACAATACAATGGCTCAGTGCAGCATCCTATGGACTACTGGGGATGTTTTTTGCCGCAGTATTTCTTTGGATGATGGCAAGGAGGAAAAAACAGGGATGAGGCTTACGATTACCTATTATAACGTTCATACAAAAAAGGCCTATGACATTATGGCAGACCGGGAGCAGAGGATAAAAACCACGGTAAGAGTCTTACAGGAAACTATGCCGGAAATCTTTGACGGGATAGAGGAGCCGGTAAACGTGCAGTCGGAAAGAACCAAAAGAAGGATCAATATAGAAAAGACCTACCGGGAAGCAGGAATATATCAGGGGGATATCTTAAGGCTTGAAAATCAGAGGATTTGATTGCCCTAGAAAGATACTAAGGAAAGACAAATGGAAAATAAAACAGAAGTAATGAAAAAATCAACATTAAATGCTAAAGATCGATTGGATTATGACCGGCTGATCTATCCCATGGAGGGACTGTTGGACTCCGGCTATGAAGAAACGGAAGAAGAACTGACATTTCAGTATGATATAGAAGGGAAAAAACCATTTTTAAGTATACTGAAGGAGGGAATGGAGAAAAAATATCAGCTACTGATCAATTTTGCCAGGCTTTGGGAGGTATATCAGGTTTACCAAATTTCTTTAAGGCCGGAGAATCTGTTTTACGATGAAAACTATCTGGTTTTTGTCAAAATAAGAGATCTGTATCCGGAAGGCATCCTAGGGCAGGAAGGAGAGTTTTTGGAGCAGTATCAGATGGCGGTTGCGGGAATTATGGGTTCCAGGTATCCCCTATCCCGGCTTCAGGAAAGCGGAATTGGAATTTTACAGGGTGAGCAGCGGTTCAGGGAAATATTATCCGCTGAAACAGTTGCCGGGTTACAGGAAATTCTTCGAAAAAATCTGCACATATACCGTGAGAAGCTGCTAAGAGAAAAAAGAATGGTATCCAAAATCGGATACCGGATATGGAAGTGGGCGGCCGTCACCACTGCCATAGGCCTGCTTTCCTGTGGGGGCTATTTGCTGTACCTGCAAAGAAACATTCTGCCAAGGGACAAAGCCACACTTCAGGCAGCGCAAAGCTATATTGCAGGCGATTATACAGGGTGCATCGATGCGGCAAAGGGTCTTTCCACGGAGGACATGGATACACAGACAAAGTACATTCTGGCGGTGGCTTATGCAAACTCAGAAAGCTTTCAGAAGCAGGAGATTCAAACGATTTTGGCAAAATTGTCGCCCACCAGTAATGTCAGAGAAATGGAATATTGGATCCGTCTGGGAAGGCTGGAAGTAGAGGAGGCTGAAAATCTGGCCCTGTCTTTGTCTGATGACAAGCTTCTGGTGTATGCCTACATGAAGGAGCTGGATATGTTGGAGAGAAATACCCTTATGGATGGTGAGGAGAAAAAAAGCCGAATAAATACGTTGGAACAGGAAATCAAAAAAATCGGTGAAAAGTACGGTGCAGGAGAGTAGGAATCAATGCAGAAAAGAAAAAGATACGAGGGCGGCGGCCGGGTTTATTGCTTTGCACGAAAAAACAGAATGCAGATTGCAGAGGGAGCATATGCAGATATAGAGATTTCAGAAAATTTGGTGCAGCTTCTGGTAAAGGATGACCAGATACGGATCAAAGGCGAAAAGGAGCATGAAGTACGGTGCAATGGCAAAAGGGTGGAAGAAGATTCCCTTCCGGTCAGCGAGGGGGATATGGTGGAAATACCCGGGATGGAAATCACCTTTTTTTCTCACCGAATAGAAGTAAAAAGTGAAACAGACTTTGTCTGCGGATTACTGCAGGTGCATGGAGCACAGGAGCCTTCCCAGGGCTTTCCCCTATACAAGAGAGCGCCTAGAATCGTCTATCAGGACATTCGGGAAAAGATAGAAATTGTACCTCCACCGGAAAAGAAGACTATGGGAAAGGGAAGTCTGGCACAGCTGATTATTCCCTCTCTTACTATGCTTGCCTTTACCATCGCCATGAGCGTTTTTCTTAAAAGAGGAGCCTACGTCTATATGAGTGCGGGAATGACCCTGATTACCATACTCTTTTCCCTACAAAAATATTTGGCCGAAAAGAAGGAGACAAAACGGGAAAATCAAAAACGCAGGGAGGTCTATGAACAGTACCTTTTGGATACCAGAAAAAAGATCAATGCCCTGCGCAGGGAGGAAAGAAAGATTCTTAACTATCGGGAGCCCACTATTCATGAGCTGGAAAGAATGGTACACCACTACAGCAGCCGAATCTATGAGCGCAGCGCCCTGGAGGAGGACTTTTTGAAGGTTAATCTGGGCTACCGAAAGGGGGCATCTTTGGTGGAAGTAAGCTTTGGGGAAAAGAAGCTGACCACAGAGCAGGACGAGCTTTTGGACATGGCCAGGGAGCTTTCTGCACAATATAGGGTCATTTCCGGCATTCCGGTTACTGTAGATTTAAAGAAGGCCCATCTTGGACTGGTGGGAAGCAAGAAGAACCTGCATGAGCAGCTAAAGCTTATTCTTGCTCAACTGACCTTTTTCCAAAGCTATCACGATTTGCAGATCATCCTTATCCACAGCAAAGAATACGAGGAGGAATTTCGGTATGCAAGATGGTATCCCCATCTTCGGATCAAAAGGATAAACGTGATTGCCGGGATCAGCAATGATCAGAGCCGGGATCAGATTCTGGGAAGCCTTCAGCAGATATTAAAGGAGCGAAAAACCAAGCAGGAGGAGGAAAAGAAGGACTCCCTATTCCTTCCTCACCTGTTGTTTATCATTGATGAGCCTAAAATGATTTTAAACCATGCCATCATGGAGTATCTGCAGGCTTCCGGCATGGATTTGGGCTTTAGCATGATTTATACCACAAACCAGAGGGAGAGCCTTCCGGAGAATATCAAAAGCATTTGTCTGGTACAAAATGTCACGGATGGCATTCTTTTGCTGGAAAACGGGCTGCAGAGGAATATTTCCTTTCAGCTTCAGTCTTTACAGGAAATCCGGCTGGAGACCATGGCCAGAAACTTAAGCGTTCTTTTGCATGAGC
>JBJELR010000128.1:0-3086 GCA_051879255.1 Lachnospiraceae bacterium
GGATTTATGTAGAAAAAAAAGAACCCTTTGCAGTGAAGGCAAGGGAACTGAAGGGAGAAATTAGCAGTTATCTGGGCCTGACTCAGGTTACCGGGGTGAGAGAACTCATTCGTTACGATATTGAGAATATTTCTGATGAGGTATTTGAGACTGCATGTCAGGGAATTTTTGCGGAACCCCCGGTGGATATTTTGTATAAAGAAACGCTGGAGCTTCCTGCCGATGCCAGAGTCTTTGGGGTAGAGTATCTGCCGGGGCAGTTTGACCAGAGGGCAGATTCGGCGCTGCAGTGTATCCAGTTTTTAAAGGAAGAGGAAACCCCTGTAATTAAAACGGCGGTTACCTATGTTATCCAGGGGGATATTACCGAGGAAGAATTTGAAAAAATCAAGAATTATTGCATCAACCCGGTGGATTCCAGGGAAACCGGAATGGAGAAGCCAGAGACTCTGATTACCCACTATGAGGAGCCTGAGGATGTGCCTATTCTTACCGGCTTTTGCAGTTTGGGAAAGGAGGAGGGCAAAGCTCTCTATGATTCTCTGGGCCTGGCCATGACGCTTAAGGATTTCGAGCATATTCAGCACTATTTTGCAGAAGAAGAAAAGAGAGACCCGTCCATGACGGAAATTCGTGTGCTGGATACCTATTGGTCGGATCATTGCCGTCATACCACCTTTTCCACTGAATTAAAACATGTGGAGTTTGAAGAAGGGGATTACCGAACCCCCATGGAAACTACCTATCAGAGTTATCTGGATACCCGGGAGGAATTGTTTGGGGATAGGCAGGACAAGTATATCTGCCTAATGGATTTGGCCCTGATGGCTATGCGTAAGCTGAAAAAGGAAGGAAAGCTGGCAGATATGGAGGAGTCTGAGGAAATCAATGCCTGCTCCATCGTTGTTCCTGTGGAAATGGATTATGGGAATGGGCCGATAAAGGAGGAATGGCTGGTCTTTTTCAAGAATGAAACCCATAACCACCCAACGGAAATTGAGCCCTTTGGCGGAGCGGCTACCTGCCTGGGCGGCTGCATTCGTGATCCCCTTTCCGGGCGGGGCTATGTTTATCAGGCCATGCGGATCACCGGGGCTGCAGACCCAACGGTACCTGTAGCAGATACCATAAAGGGAAAGCTGTCCCAGAAAAAACTGGTCAGGGGAGCGGCCAGCGGCTATTCCTCCTATGGAAACCAGATAGGACTGGCTACCGGGTATGTGAAAGAAATCTATCATCCCGATTATGTGGCCAAAAGAATGGAAATCGGGGCAGTTATGGGGGCTGCACCAAGAAAAAATGTTATTCGTAAGAGCGCTGACCCGGGAGATATTATTATCCTTTTGGGAGGACGTACCGGCAGGGATGGCTGTGGTGGGGCCACAGGCTCCTCCAAGGTACATACGGAAACCAGTATTGAGACCTGCGGAGCAGAGGTACAGAAAGGAAATGCACCCACAGAGCGTAAGATTCAGCGACTTTTCCGCAGAGAGGAAGTCAGCCGCCTGATTAAGAAGTGCAACGATTTCGGTGCCGGTGGGGTATCCGTTGCCATTGGAGAACTGGCAGCAGGCCTGAGAGTGGATTTGGATAAGGTGCCCAAAAAATATGCAGGACTGGATGGTACCGAGCTTGCAATATCCGAATCTCAGGAGCGTATGGCAGTGGTCATCGACCCTGCCCATATAGAAGAATTCTTAGGCTATGCGGCTTCAGAGAATCTGGAGGCTGTACCGGTGGCAGTGGTGACAGAAGAACCCAGACTGGTTCTACTCTGGCGGGGAAAGGAAATCGTCAATCTTTCCAGAGCCTTTCTGGATACGAACGGGGCCCATCAGGAAACCACAGTGAAGGTAGAGATTCCTTCAAAAAAGAGTAATTATCTGGACAGAATTGCCATAAAGGAAGTAGAAGAAGCCATAGAGGCAGGAGAGGTAAAAAAGGCCTGGATGAGAACCCTGGCTGATCTTAACGTTTGCTCCCAGAAGGGACTGGTAGAGACGTTCGACTCCTCTATTGGTGCAGCAAGTGTATTGATGCCCTATGGCGGAAAGTATCAGCTTACAGAGATTCAGACCATGGTAGCGAAGCTGCCTGTTCTAAAGGGAAAGACGGATGCAGTTACCATGATGAGCTACGGCTTTGATCCCTGTTTGTCAAGCTGGAGTCCCTATCATGGAGCAATTTATGCCATCACCGAGTCCATAGCTAAAATTGTAGCTGCCGGTGGGGATTATCAAAAAATCCGTTTTACCTTTCAGGAATACTTCCGAAGAATGTGGGATGACCCCGGACGTTGGAGCCAGCCCTTTGCGGCTCTTTTAGGAGCCTTTGATGCACAGGTAGGCTATGGTCTTCCTTCTATCGGAGGAAAAGACAGTATGTCCGGCAGTTTTAATCAGATTGATGTACCTCCCACCTTGGTGTCCTTTGCCGTAGATGTGGCAAAAGAGGGGGATGTGATTACCCCGGAATTGAAACGGGTAGGAAATAAACTGGTTCGGTTCAGGCTGGAAAAGGATGATTACTCTATCCCGGTGTATGCCAAGGTTATGCAGATGTATGGAGAAATCCATCGCCTTATTCGGGAAAAGGTAATCGTTTCCGCTTATGCACCGGACAGTAAGGGTGTCGCCGCTGCCATCAGTAAGATGGCCTTTGGCAACAGACTGGGAGTTGAATTAACAAAAAAAGTAGAAGGAAAAGATTTATTTGAAAACGGGCTGGGGGACATTGTGGCAGAAGTAGAGACCGAAAAGATGAATCTCATTGATGGGGATTATGAGCTTTTGGGTACGATTACGAAGGAGCCGGTTTTTGTATACGGGAACACGAAAATTACTCTGGAGGAAGCGCTGACATGGTGGAGCGCTACGCTGGAGCCGGTTTTCCCCACAAAGGCAGAAAAAGGAACAGAAAGCCTTGAGACTCCCCTGTATCAGGCAGATCATATTTACATCTGCAAGAACAAGGTAGCCAAGCCTACTGTATTTATTCCGGTATTTCCGGGAACCAACTGTGAGTATGACAGCACCAAAGCCTTCTTAAGGGCAGGAGCCAATGTGGTAACCAGGGTCTTTAAAAAC
>JBJELR010000129.1:0-3064 GCA_051879255.1 Lachnospiraceae bacterium
ATGTAAGAGGACGTAATCTGGTAACGGGACTGCCTCGGACCGTTCGTGTTTCCTCCGAAGAAACAGAGGAGGCGCTAAAGGATATCACCGCTCAGATTGTTGAAGCAATCCATACTGTATTGGAGAAAACCCCGCCGGAATTGGCAGCGGATATTGCAGATAGGGGAATTGTCCTGACCGGAGGCGGAAGCCTTTTACGGGGACTGGAGGATTTAATTTCGTCCAAAACGGGAATCAATACCATGACTGCTGAAGAACCCATGACTGCAGTAGCTATTGGTACGGGAAAATATGTAGAATTTTTGGCAGGCTATAGAGACGAGGCCTAAATCCGGCACAGCAAAGAAGGACAGGAGGTAATCCATGGTAAAAGGATTATACACAGCGTACACAGGATTAATTAATGAACAGAACAGGATGGATGTATTGACCAACAATCTGGCCAATGCTTCTACTGTTGGGTTTAAAAAGGAGGGGGCTACCAGTCAGGCCTTTGATGATGTCCTTGCTTACAAAATAAAAGATACTACAGATCCTCTCGCAGCCAGACCTCTGGGAGGGATTAGCCTGGGCGTTAAGGTGGGGGAAACCTATACCGATTTTAGCCAGGGTTCCATGAGAAATACAGAAAACACGTATGATTTGGCTATTTCCGGCAGCGGCTTCTTTGCAGTGGAGTTTACGAATAAAGCAGGGGAAACCTCTACGAAATATACAAGGGATGGAAGTTTTATTTTGAATAAGGAGGGATACCTGGTAACCAAGGATGGCGACTTTGTCCTGGGCAGCAATAATAATCGTATTCGACTGAATCCCAACCTGCCATCCAGAATTGATCAGTTGGGAAATATCTGGCAGAATAATGTCCAGGTGGGAACCGTAGGAATTACGGATTTTGAGGACTATAATTATTTGAAGCATTATGGTGAGAACTATTATGAGCCGGTAGATGGGGCTAATCAACGGGCAGGAAATTACAGCATTATGTCCGGCTATTTGGAGATGTCCAATATTTCTGTGGTGACGGAAATGGTAAATATGATTTCCGTATCCAGGGCATATGAAACCAATCAGAAAATTGTTCAGACCTATGACACTACCTTGGAAATTGCTTCTAAGCAATTAGGTAAGATATAGCAGGTTGGTCAGGGTAGTATTTAGGTAAAGGATAGATTTTATTCATCACAGCACACAGGAGGAAAAGCATGGTTAGATCATTGTGGACGGCAGCTACGGGGATGATTTCTCAGCAGACAAACGTGGATACAATTGCGAACAATCTGGCAAATGTTAATACCACAGGGTATAAATCAGAGGTTGCAGAGTTTAAATCTCTCCTCTATCAGACGATGCAGACCAGAACCACTACAGCAAATGGGGAAAACAAGCCGGTTAGCGCACAGGTGGGGCTGGGAGTTAGAAATTCAGCAATTACTTCTGTTTTTAAACAGGGGAGTATGCTGGCCTCGCAAAGCAATACTGCTTTTGCCATTCAGGGAGAGGGTTTGTTTGCGGTAAGGGGACAGGATGGACAAACCTACTACACCAGAAATGGAAATTTCCTGTTTACCACAGCAGCTAACGGAATGATGCTGGCCACCACTGATGGACTTCCTGTTCTGAATACCCAGGGTAATCCTATTATTTTAGATAATAATTATGTGGCAAGCCGAATTGGAATTAATTCCAGGGGAGAACTGACCTACCCGGATGCCAATAATAATCCTCAGGCTATAGGCGTAGCTATCGGTTTGTACCAGTTTACAAATCCATCCGGCTTGGAGAAAATAGACAGTACGATGTATGCGGCTACTGCAGCCAGTGGAGCTGCTATTAATGAAGCCACGAATAATAATGTGGTAAAGAGTACCTTGCTTCAGGGGTATCTGGAAGGCTCCAGTGTACAGGTTGCAGACGAGATGGTAAACCTGATTGTGGCTCAGCGGGCTTACGAAATGAATTCTAAAGCAATCACCACCACTGACGAGATGCTGCAGCAGGCTAATCAGCTTAAACGTTAGTCAATCAGACCACAGTAAATAAGGCAGCCGGGGAATTTCCGGCAGGAAAGGCGGGATAGGATAATGGATATTTCCGGATTAACCAACGTATACAGCGATTACCTGACACAGCAGATTAATGAGGCGCAGACCACAAAGATAAAAGGTACAGCTTCTAAGGATTATAGCCAGGCAACAGATGATGAGTTAATGGATGTCTGTAAGCAATTTGAAGCATATTTTCTGGAGCAGGTGTTTAAACAAATGGAGAAAACTGTTCTCAGGGATGAGGAATCCTCCGGTTCCAATTCAACTCTGGTAGACTATTTCAAAGACTCTGCTGTTGCAGAACTGGCATCACAGTCCACCCAGACTCAGGGATTGGGCATTGCACAGATGCTGTATGAGCAGATGAAACGAAATTACAATTTGTAAGATTAGCTGGCCGCTCCATATACCGGGGTGGCTTTTCTTGTTCAGTTTTTAATCAGAGGTAAGGGAAGCATGGAAACTAAAGGTTATGTGGATCATATTATTTATCGTAAGCCGGAGAACGGATATACGGTTTTTGTATTAAGTACAAAGGAAGAGGATATAACCTGTGTAGGCTATTTACAGCAGATTGATCAGGGAGAAAATCTTCTGATTCAGGGAGAAATGGTGGAACATGCTCTCTATGGCAGCCAGATCAAGGTAAGCTCTTACCAGGTAGTGTTGCCGGACGATATCCAAAGCATGGAGCGTTACCTGGGCAGTGGGGCCATTAAAGGAGTAGGGCCGGCATTGGCCAAAAGAATACTGAATCGATTTGGTGAGGATACCTTCCGTATTATTGAGGAAGAACCGGAAAGGCTGACGGAAATTAAGGGCATCAGCGAGCGGATTGCCAGAGAAATCAGCACACAGATGGAAGAAAAGAAGGATATGCGCAAGGCTATGATTTTCCTCCAGAAATATGGAATATCCATCACACTTGGTGCAAAAATATATCAGTATTATGGACAGAATGTATACCGTGTGCTGGAAGAAAATCCATATCAGATTGCGGATCAGGTTCCGGGAGT
>JBJELR010000130.1:0-3053 GCA_051879255.1 Lachnospiraceae bacterium
TACAGTTTTGTCTCCTTCTTCTCCCGTATTCCCTCAAGAAGCTCCCTGGCGGACAGCTTCTTCTCCTTTATATCTTCCTCCCGCATTGGAAATAGAAATGAGTCTGTGGCATCATAATGTTTTAAATCGATAATCGACAAATAAACAGCACACTGGTTCTGTGGTGGTCTGCATACACTCAGTACCCTTTTTTCCAGCCGTTCATAGGCCGACTGATTATACTTATACAGCTTCAGCAAAGCCTCCTCTACCACCTGCTTAAACAGATTTCTGTCCTCCAGGCTCTTGATTTCCAACATTCGCTTATGAAGGTATTCTTCCATTTCAAACTGTTTTTCTCCCATTTTCGTCTCTCTTTCTGCTGTCCTTGTGTATTACTCCTAAGACCCATTCCCCGAAACACTTCCTGCTTTTTGAGCTTCTTCCTTCGCCTTCTCCTCCTGAGCTGCCTTTTCCTGGGCTGCATCCGACTTTATACCCAAAGCCTCCATTTTTCTGGTCATTTCATCCACTTCCTCATTCATTTCCAAGGAAGCATATATATCCTTTGCCAGAAGATAGTACTTTTTAGCAGAAAGATAGTCCTGTGCCTTAGCCGCCTGTTCAGCCTGTCGGCCAAAGTCCTCTGCCTCTGCCCGTTTAGCCTCCTGTCTGGCCAGCTTATCCTCTACAACAGCCAGCTTCTTTGCCGCTGCCTCCTTTTGAATTTTTTCTCCCAGTTCTTCATAGGCTTGTTCAGCCGAAGCATAGTATACCTTTGCCGTTTCATAATCTCCTTTGGCAAAGGCCTCATTCCCCTGTGCCACAAAGTTAACTGCCGACTCCTGTTTGGCCAACAACACCTTAACTTCTTCCTTTTCTGCTTCTTTTTCCGCCTTCTGATCCGTATACAGTTTTTCTAATGCATCCATGGCCGACTGTCGCCCTGCATCAAAGTAGATTTTCCCGGCAATGGCTTTTGCCTCCAGGTACTTTTCCTCTGCTTTATCATATTGCAGGTTGAAAGCCAGCGTATCTCCCAGATTAATCAAATCATAGACCGCCATATAATTTGCCGTTAAGGTCAGCTTATCTTCAATATAATCCATTCCCATCCGGTCCACATACTTAGAACGCTTTGCTGCCTCCTGATAATTTTTTTGTGCTTCTGCATATTTTTCACGATCCAATGCCTCCTCTGCTGCCAGAACCGTTTCAATCAGCTTCAGATGGCTACCCAGCTCCTTTTGCATACCGGCATCCTTCAGCTCTTCTGCCAGTGCCAATGCCTCCTCACATTTTTCCCTGGCCCTGACATAATTATCTGTCTGAATATATTCAATCGTATCCATATAGCGAAGCTCCATCTGCTCCTTTTTTTGTACTCTCCGGTTGTGACGGACTGCCAGAACAATCATAAGCACAGCCAATGCCAGCATAATCGGAAGGACTGTCATGATTATTCTGCGTATCCGCCGCTTTCTATTGGGGTCAGTAAAAATCTTATTGACAAAAAGGGTTACAAAGGTATATTTACCCAGGTTCTTAGGCTGCCCGGATAAAAGCATATCCTCCACCCGATCCACCGTATCCTGCGGATTGTCCGTAGCTTCTTCCATAATATCCTTCAATTCGCCATCATCAATATGTTCCCATACCCCACGAGTGGCAAGCGTAATGGCATCCGCATCGGTAAGCTTTACTTTTTTTGAGATATAAGGATGAAACTCTTTTTCCTGTCCCAGATAAGCAAACAGGTTATTCCTTTCTTCATGTCTGGCCACCTTGTCCAGTTCTACCTTTTCCTCCCTTACCAGGTCAGCCGTAAGAGACTGATCGGTAGACTGTACTTTAATGAAGCCGTTTCGAAAAAGGCGCAGGCGGATATTGCCTGCCTGGCCATAGCGAAATTTGATGTAGTTGGTAAGAATAATGATTACAGAGGCCTTCAGCTTTCTCTTACTCCTTGCCTCCAGCAAAGCTCTGTTGGCTGCCTTCATGCAGGCCTTTATGGTACGCTTGCTCATCGAGGGAGCCTCTGAAAAAGCAGTAACTGCTGCAGAAACCGCAAGGCGGGCTGCGCTTGCATCCATCTGATCGTCTATCCCATCTGCAATGACGTAGCAGGCAAAGCTGTCCAGCTCCACAAAGCCAAAATAATCTGTATTTTTTAAATCACTTTCTGCCTCTGAAGTAAATGCAGTGATAAACTCTGAATTTTGCTTTCTCATTGTTATGTACTCTCTTTCATATCCCCAATAAAACTATACTTGCGTTATCCTTGAAGGGCTTTGTACTTCGGTTAATCAGCTCAGTCACGTTAAAGGCTTTTTTCTGACAATCCTCTGTACCTTCAAGCACCCTCTCTATTTCCTTAAGACTTAGCAGATCATAAACACCATCACTCATCAAAACAACGATATCTCCCTGCTTTAACTGTACAGGTGCATCAACGTATTCAATGTCCTTAAATTCATCCTGCCCCAGATAATTGTATAATCTTTGATTTTCCAATAAAACCAGCGCATCCTCCCGGGAAATCCTTCCTTCATGAAACTGCTTCTCGGCCAATACTGAGATGGTATGTCCGGTGGAAACGGGCACCAGATTTCCTTCCCGATAGACACCTATTTTCACATTTCCTACTACCGCATAATAGAGAACCTGCTGGTGAATCAGCACACAGCCTACACTGGCAGTCCCCCTTCCTTCGTCCCCCAGGCACTTTAAAATTTCTCTATTGGCACTGTTAAAGGCCTTACGGAAAAAATACTGAGGATTATTGAAAGCATTGTAATCTTTGAATATTTCTACACAGGTCTGCACTGCTGTCTGTGCCGCTATCCTTCCTCCATAAATTTGTCCGCCTCCGTCTGCAAGAACAGCCATGGTTCCTGCAGACGTGGTAAGAAACTCCGCCTGATCCTCCTGAACCTCCCGATTGCCAATGGTCATACTTTTGCCCGTATCCAACAGATTCTTTTTTCTTTTTTTGTGAAAAAAAATCCACCTTACCCCTTCCAGAACCAGAACCAGAAGCAGCAGCAGAATACTGCAATAGCCATAAATATCCA
>JBJELR010000131.1:0-3024 GCA_051879255.1 Lachnospiraceae bacterium
ATTTCCCCTTTATTTATAGGGATTATCGGCTCTTACTACCTCTACTCAAACTCAATCGTTCCCGGTGGCTTACTGGTCAAATCATACAGCACCCGATTAACCCCCCGCACCTCATTAATTATCCTGCTCATCACAGTCTGCAGAACCTCAAAGGGAATCTCCGTAGCCTCTGCTGTCATAAAGTCAACCGTATTCACTGCCCGCAAGGCCACCGCATAGTCGTAGGTTCGTTCATCCCCCATAACACCAACGGATCGCATATTGGTAAGTGCCGCAAAATACTGGCCAATACTTCTGGACAGCCCCGCCTTTTCAATTTCCTCCCGGTAAATGGCATCTGCCTCCTGTACGATCCGCACCTTCTCGGCTGTAACATCACCGATAATGCGAACCCCCAGCCCCGGCCCCGGAAATGGCTGGCGATACACCAGCTTCTCGGGAATGCCTAATTCAAGCCCAACCTTACGCACCTCATCCTTGAACAGGCTACGCAAAGGTTCAATAATCTCTTTAAAATCCACATAATCCGGAAGGCCACCCACATTATGATGGGACTTGATAACTACCGATTCGCCTCCCAGTCCACTTTCCACCACATCGGGGTAAATCGTTCCCTGAACAAGAAAATCTACGGTACCGATTTTCTTTGCTTCTTCTTCAAACACACGAATAAATTCTTCACCAATAATCTTTCGTTTGGTTTCCGGCTCGCTTTTTCCTTCCAGCTTTTGATAAAAGCGCTCCTGGGCATTTACCCGAATAAAATTAAGCTCATAGCTTCCTCTTGGGCCAAAGATTTCCTCCACTTCATCCCCTTCATCCTTACGTAAAAGTCCATGATCCACGAATACACAGGTCAACTGATTTCCCACAGCCTTAGACAAAAGAACTGCTGCCACTGAGGAATCCACTCCCCCGGATAAGCCACAGAGAACACGCCCGTTCCCTACTTTTTTTCGAATTTCTCTAATGGAATTTTCCACAAAGGAGTCCATTCTCCAGTCCCCTGAACAGCCACAAATATTGCGAACAAAATTATACAACATTTTGGTTCCTTCCTGGGTATGTAAAACCTCCGGATGAAACTGAATCGCATACAGCTTACTGGAATCACACTGAGCAGCCGCTACCGGACAATCTGCTGTGTGAGCTACAACGGAAAATCCCGGAGCAACCTGAGAAATATAATCAAAGTGGCTCATCCAACAGATGGTCTCCTTTTCCACACCGGAAAACAAAGGCGAATCCGTATCCGTATAGACTAAGGTTTTCCCATATTCACGAACCGGAGCCTTCTCCACCTTTCCTCCCAAAACATGCATCATCAACTGGGCTCCATAACAAAGCCCCAATACGGGAATTCCCAATTCAAACAACTCTTTGGCGTAGGAAGGGGCCCCCTCCTCATAGCAGCTATTGGGGCCTCCGGTAAGAATAATCCCCTTAGGATTCATGGCCTTAATCTTGTCCAAATCGGTTTTATAGGAATAAATCTCACAGTACACATTGCATTCTCTGACACGACGTGCCACCAACTGATTATACTGCCCCCCAAAATCTAAAACAATCACCAGCTCTTTATTCATACCTACCTCCATGACTAAATATTTGTCTTACTTCGTTCTATTTCCTCTATGATTTTCATCAAACTGCCAAAAGTACTTTCAATAATAGTTGCAACCCATCATTCACCATATAATGTTAGGGTCAAAAGCACCTAACAATGATACCTACGGATTGTTACGTACTTCGTACTCCCACAATCCTGCAAAATATTGGTATACCATAGTGTTGCCCCCATAAGGTATACTCTTTTTTCAAACAAAACAGGTCGGGCATACCTTATTATAGTATACTCGACCCTATTAAAAATCAACCACCAATTTGGCAGTAAAGGGCAGTATTTTGCTCCACCCTTGTTTTCAGCTCCTGCATCTTCTCATTAGAGGGCGCGGCTGCTTCTCCCATGGGGTATTCTCTGCCCAATCCCTCATACTTTCCACGCCCAAAGCTATGATAGGGAAGAAGATGAATCTGCTTTACTCCGGGAAGGGAATCCGCAAATCGGGCAATATCCATAATTTCTTCCTCCGTATCATTAAAGCCGGGGATTACCGGAACACGAATGATGAGCTCTGTCTGTCCGCTGGCTGCAATCTTTCTTGCATTCTCCAGCATCAATTCATTGCTTTTTTGCGTATAGTCGGCATGCTTCGACGGGTTCATATGTTTTATGTCCATCAGGTACACATCTAAGTATGGCAGAATACTTGCAATGGTTTCGTATTTGGCAAAGCCCATACTCTCCATGGCCGTATTAATCCCCAATTCCTTAGCTGCCCTAAGAAGTCCCCTGGCAAAATCCGGCTGCAGAAGGCTTTCTCCCCCGGAAAGGGTAAGTCCCCCATCGGAACGGCTGTAGTAGGGCATATCCCGCTTTACTGTTTCCATCACCTCTGCTACCGTTACATCCCTGCCCATAATCTTTTTCTTTCCATTAATCATCATAGTTTCCCGATCAAAGGATTGAGATTCAGGATTACAGCACCAGCGACACCTGAGGGCACATCCCTTCAAAAAAACGATGGTTCGGATACCCACTCCGTCATGAATGGAGTAGCGTTGTATATCAAATATTCTGCCTGAAATTTTTTTATCATCTTCCATTCCATCTTCCTCTTATCATCACTATTGGCAGTGGGACAGCTTCATTCGACGTATCCCCACATTCATCTTCAGATAAGGCTTCCTTTCCTATTTCTCATCAGACTTCCTTTCCTGCAATCAATGTGTGTTTATATCACCCCAGTCAAATGCCCTACAGATAAACAATCATTCCATAGGATTTGATTAACTCTGAACTTTACGCCGACTTACCGATTTACCGCCTGCTCTGTTCTGCGGATAATGTCATCCTGCAAGGATTTGGAGAGGGTGGTAAACAGGGCAGAATAGCCTGCCACACGAACCACCAGACCACTGTATTTTTCGGGGTGCTTCTGGGCATCAAACAGGGTCTGTCGA
>JBJELR010000132.1:0-3015 GCA_051879255.1 Lachnospiraceae bacterium
TGGAAAAGAAGAAACAAAACCCTACCTTGTATCTGACACAGGGGGCCATGATTGCAGCCCTCTACGTGGTGCTGACCATGGTTGCCAATGCCTTTGGACTGGCCAGTATGGCCATCCAGGTTCGCTTCTCGGAGGCTCTGACCATTCTGCCTTTTTTCACACCGGCAGCTATTCCGGGTCTGTTTGTGGGATGCCTGTTGAGTAATCTGCTTACCGGAGCATTGCCTCAGGATGTGATTTTCGGAAGCCTGGCAACCTTGGTGGGAGCAATAGGAACCTATGCCTTGCGGGGGAACAAGTGGTTGACACCACTGCCGCCTATTGTGGCCAATGTTATCGTAGTTCCACCCCTTTTAGCTTATGTATACCAAATTCCGGGTAGTCTGCCCTACTTTGCGCTGACAGTTGGAATAGGGGAAATTATCTCCTGTGGGATATTGGGAATGTTTTTATTGTTCGCATTGAATAAATATCGGGCTGTTTTATTTGGGAACCTGAAATAAAAAAGGCTGCTGTAAGTTTAATGGAAAGGGCTAAGAGGCCCGGATAAAACTTACGGCAGCTTTTTATATGTCATTTTTGGTGCATTTCTCCGGCTTTATAGCGGGTTACCACATTCTGAATACGTTCATTGGGCACCAACAGGTCACTGATAGAGGAATCGTGATTTAAGGTATCGATAATATAAGCGATATACTTGCTCATATCACAATTAATATACCACTCACGACTTAACAAATCCGGGGTCTGATAAATCAGGTTAGTGGTGAGAACCTTGGTAATATACCCCTTATTGTAGGCTTCATCAAATTTGGACAGACCATTGGTGAAAAGGCCAAAGGTAGAAAAGACAAAAATACGGTTGGCCTTACGCTCCTTGAGAGCAGCAGCTACCTCAATTACACTTTCACCGGAGGAAATCATATCGTCAATGATGATCATATCCTTGCCTTCCACATTGGTTCCCAGAAATTCATGGGCAATAATGGGATTACGGCCATTGACGATCTTCGTATAATCGCGGCGCTTATAAAACATACCCATATCCAGTCCCAGTACATTGGCAATATAGATTGCCCGTCCCATACCTCCTTCGTCCGGGCTGATCACCATCATATGGTCTGCATCAATCTGCAAATCAGGAACATTTTTCAATAGATTTTTAATAAACTGGTAGGAGGCCTGTACCGTTTCAAAGCCATGTAAAGGAATGGCATTTTGGACTCTGGGATCATGGGCATCAAAGGTAATAATATTGTCTACACCCATGCTTACCAGCTCCTGTAAAGCCAAAGCACAGTCAAGAGATTCTCTGGAGGTACGTTTATGCTGGCGGCTTTCATAAAGAAACGGCATGATTACGGTAATTCGTCTTGCTTTACCGCCCACAGCAGCAATGATTCGTTTTAAATCCTGATAGTGATCGTCGGGAGACATATGATTTTGGTGTCCGCCCAAAGAATAGGTAATACTGTAATTACATACGTCAACTAAAATGTAAAGATCCGTACCGCGAACGGATTCCAGAATAACTCCCTTGCCTTCTCCGGAACCAAAACGGGGAGTCTGGGAAGAAAGGATATAGGAATTACGCTGATAACCGGCAAAAGCCAGGCTGTCCTGATGCTCGTGTTCCCGTTCTGTTCTCCATTTTACCAGATAGTAATCTACCTTCTTGCCCATTTCAGAACAGCTTTGGAGAGGAATCATACCTAATGAGCCGACGGGAATGGACGTTAAATCTCTTTTTTCTTCACGCTTTGACATGAAAAATACCCTCACTTTCTGATTGATAAACGTTTTTTGTGCATACGGATATCCGGTCCGGTAATTTTACATAGGTCAAAATTGCTGGTAATCCGGGAAAATATGCGGTCAGAATAACGATCCCTAAGTTCCTGCAGGGATAAATTCGTAGAAATAATAGTGGATTTTTTCCTGAGAATCCGCTCGTTTAAGCAGGAAAAAAGCTGGGAAGACGAAAAAGCGTTGGTTACTTCTGTTCCCAGATCATCAATAATCAGCAGGTCGCAGGAATATAAATCCTCATATAAATCGTTTAGGCTGTCTTTTGCCTGGTAATCAAAAGTATGCCGGGAAATCCGTTCAAAAAGAGCTACTGCACTAAAATAGATAACAGAATGGCCTAAATCAATCAATTCTTTGGCTACACAACCGGAAAGAAAAGATTTCCCTGTACCCACTGTACCATAAAAGAAAAGATTATGGTAGTCGGAATCAAAGTATTTAATAAAATTTCGGCAGGTATCTACAGCTTTTTGAAATCGGAATAAGTCCTCTCCCTCATAATAGGAATAGGATAGCTGGGAAAAATTCTGCTTTTGCAAAAACTCTTTCATATTAGACTGCTCATACAGCAGGTCAATCATTTTTTGCTTAAAGCAGTTACACTTTTGATTTCCTACATAGCCGGTATCCTGGCAGTTTGGGCAGATAAATGTTGGCTTCAGATAATCCTCCCCCAATCCTGCCGCAATTAAAAGAGCAGTCTGCTCTTTCCGCAAAGAGAGCAGAGAGGTTTTCAGCCTGCTCAGGGCAGATTCATCACCATCTAAAAGAAGGCGGGCATGTTCTACAGAAAGGGAGGCGATTTTGGCACTCAGCTTTTCATAGCCCTCTACATGGGAGTTGACATAATGAATCCGTTCATCCAGACGCCGGCGGGTGTTCAAACGGCATTCCTCGTAGGTTCTGATTATGGTATCATATTGTGAATTGGTTAAGGCCACATTTTCCTCCTTTAATTACTGAGCAGTTCCTGCTCCAGAACATCAAAATCATAATCATTCTGTTGGAACTGATTGAATTTGTTTCCGAAAGAGAAGGAAGATGCTGTATTTCGTTTGCGGCTCCTATACGAAGCATCAATACGGGAAATATCGGATTTATGGCGTACTCCGGCAGTATTCCAGCTGGACAGGATTTTATCCGCATATTCAAAACGATGCTTGTCCGTTGCCAAAACGGTACGCTCACATGCTTCCAGAATAATAT
>JBJELR010000133.1:0-3014 GCA_051879255.1 Lachnospiraceae bacterium
TATAAGAATTATTATACACCAAACTCTCTCTCATTTAAAGATAAATTTAACGATATTGAAGGCGAATTCTGTCTGCAATCAAGGCAATAAACTCTGAGTTAGTGGGTTTCCCCTTTCCCGTATTTACCGTATAGCCAAAGAGTGCATCCAGTGTCTCCATCCTTCCTCTGCTCCAGGCCACCTCAATGGCATGTCGAATGGCTCTTTCTACTCTGCTTGGTGTAGTTTGAAACTTTTTGGCAATAGTGGGATACAGCACTTTGGTAATGGAATTAAGCATTTCAATATCCTCTACTGCCATCATAATGGCTTCTCTCAGATATTGATAGCCTTTGATGTGGGCCGGTACTCCGATTTCATGAATCATGTCGGTTACATCCTGTTCCAAATCATGTTCCGGTTTGTTTTCCGTTTTCACCATAATTGGCGGCTCAAGGAAAAAATGGCTGTCTTTTTCTCCTTCTGCCTCCTTTGCTGCTCCGGGAACGATGATATTAATATGGAATTCTTTGTTCCTATTCATCAAATCAGTCAGTATCTTGAACATTCTTTCACTGTCATTCGTACTAGTCACCTTTACATTCTCCATAGCTGCCTCCCTTTTTTGTTTTAGAATGAAAAAAAGGGATGAAGGATATGCTACCTTCTTCCCCTTCTTGTGACAAATTATAGTGGTAAAGTGTGTTTCTTACAAGTACCACCCATCGCCAGTAATGCAATAAACTGAGATTATTCGCCTTTTTCTCCTTAATAAGGACAGCCGATTGCTCTTGCAATTATGTATAAAATCAATAAATGTGCCGGATAAAAAATATAGAAAGCGTATTTTCTCCCTCTCCCCCGTTTCCCGTTGTAACAGGCAATCGGAAGAAAAGCTGCAGGGGCAGGAAGCTCCCACCAAAAAGTGAGGGCTCCTACTACAGCCTGACCCTGCCGGTCTTTTCTGCACAGATAAATCACTACGATGCTGAGAACTCCATAAAACCCATAGTCCAGACTTAAAACTTCTGCCAGGAACATTCCCAGTGCCAGTACCAGTGCTGTCCAAATAAACTGACCCAGAAGGCTCACCGGCTTTTTCTCCATCCGGTGAATCAGCCAGATTACCACAAAGCCCATGGCCAATTCCCAATAAACATTTTGATAATTTCTGTTCCACACATCTCCGGTAATAGCCAGATTAAAGGGTATTTCGGAAATTACCGCAAAAATCAGCAATCTTGTCAGGTATTTTCTTACATCCCTGGTATGAAGAAAGCCCTCTACTAAAAGAAAACAGAAAATCGGAAAAGCAACCCTGCCTATACTCCTTAAGGGGCCATAAATCTGATGCCAGAATTCCATCTCAAATTGGGGAAGCACAGAGGTTCTTTGTACGATGACTGCCCCTATATGATCAATGAGCATGGTTATCACAGCTATCCCCTTTAGTGCATTTCCACTTAATCCAAATCTATTTCCCTTCATGCTGACTTCCTTTGTTCTTCTCATAAATGACCAAAAGGCCTTTTAACAATAGCGCTTCATCTAAAATAATCTTACGCTTGCAGTAAGGCACTATCTTTCTTGCCAGACCACCGGTGGCAATTACCGTAGTCTTCTGTCCAAACTCCTCCTCCATACGGTCGATGATTCCATCAATAGCACCGGCACTGCTGTATAAAACACCGCTTTTCATACACTCAATCGTATTCTTACCGATAACCCGTTTAGGTGCATCTATGCTGATTCCGCTAAGCTGGGAAGCCTGGGATACTAAAGCATCCAGTGCAGTTCCCACTCCGGGAAAAATCATACCGCCAATATAATTTTTCTTTTCATCAATCACAAACGCCGTTGTGGCAGTGCCCATATCGATGACCAGCAAAGGCACCGGATACTCGGTGATTCCTGCCACCGCATCTGCCACCAGATCGGCTCCAAGCTGTGCCGGCTGATCCATCAAAATGTTAAGTCCGGTTTTAATCCCGGGGCCCAGAACCATGACCTCTTTTTTCAGAATCTTCTCCACTGCCAGCTTAGCCACATTCGTAATCTGCGGCACCACAGAGGAAATAATTCCTCCCTCTATATCTCTGGGACTGATGTGGTAAATATCCAGAACCGTTTTAATATCCACTGCATATTCCAGCTCCGTTTTTGTGCGCACTGTGGAAAGTCTCTCCACAAAACAGGTTTTTTCTCTGTTTAAGCAGCCAATCACAATGTTGGTATTTCCAATATCTATTGCCAGTATCATCTTGTCAACGCCTTTCTTCGTCTGTACAGACTCTTTATTCTATTTATTTTGCTTTGTAAATCTTCAGTAATACCTTGCCTAACGCAAAGACCAGAATGGCTGCTGCTATGGCTTCCGGCACACCGGAGGCTGCAACCGTTCCCATAATCAGCCCAAAGACTGCACTTTCAGCCACTTCCCTGGCCTGGGCATACTGTGCAGCTAATAACACATAGATGCTTCCCATTACTACAATGGTGTGAAACATGGATGCCACAAAGCCTACTGCCACAAGGGCGATATTTCGGTTCATTCCCAGCTTTTTCAATAAAATCCACAGCCATCCTGCCGCTACACCCAACAGAATTCGACAGCCAATAGATATCCAAAGGGCCTTAATTGCTCCGGGAATACCTGTGGTACTTAAGAAAGGGGAAAAGGCAAAGGAAAGCAGGGCAGGACTTAACGTATTATTAATCATGGAGCATACCCCAAAGGTGGCCCCCAGAATCCCTCCCGCCAGGGGTCCCAAAACTATGGCCCCTACAATTACCGGAATATGTACGGTTGTGGCTTTAATAATCGGTAATTGAATCAACCCCAGAGGCGTGTTTGCCAGCAAAATAACGACAGCCATCATCAGAGCCACCGTAACCATCCAACGAGTGTCTTTTTTCATGGTATTCATTTTTCATTTCCTCCTTGTTATCGTTCCCATAGGGATACAATACATTTTTACAGGGATAAACTATTATCCCTGTAAAAATGTATTGTATCCCTATGGGAACGATACATT
>JBJELR010000134.1:0-2990 GCA_051879255.1 Lachnospiraceae bacterium
ACGAAGCATGGGGTATCAGGCAGTATTCAAACGCTACGAGCTTAAATATTTATTGACAAAGGAGCAGAAAGCAAGAGTATTACAGGCTATGGAGCCCTATATGGCTCCTGATCAGTACGGCCTGACTACAATTCGCAATATTTATTTTGATACGGATAATTACCGGCTTATCCGGCACTCCATTGAAAAACCGATTTATAAGGAGAAGCTGAGAATCCGCAGCTATCAAAAGGCTGATCCCCATAGTATGGTTTTTATTGAATTGAAAAAGAAGTATGATTCTGTGGTGTATAAACGGCGCTTATCATTGGAAGAAAAAAGGGCAGTGGAGTGGATTAGGGGAAAAACACACCATATACAGAATAGTCAAATAGGGGAGGAAATTGACTACTTTTTGGATTATTATAAAACCTTACGTCCGGTAATCTTTCTCTCTTATGAGAGGGAGGCATTTTGTGAACGAACCGGAGGAGATTTTCGAGTGACCTTTGACGGACAGATTCTTGGGCGTCAGGAAGCACTTTCCCTGGAAGATGATGTCTGGGGAAGCTCTCTGCTGCCGGAGGAACTGACCCTTATGGAAATTAAATGCTCGGGGGGAATTCCTCTTTGGATGACCCATATTTTGTCTCGGGAGTGCCTGTTTAAGACCTCCTTCTCAAAGTACGGGATGGCCTATCAAAAAATAATTTATCCGCAAATGAAAGGAGATTTACAATATGGCTGATTCAATTTTTCGAGGACTGTTTGATACGGATATGACCAGTGTGATCAGTGTTACAGATTTTTTGCTGTGTGTGGGCTGTTCGCTTCTGATTGGTCTGATACTGGCATTTGGCTATATGTATCATTGTCGCTATACAAAAAGCTTTATTGTAACGTTGGCTTTGCTTCCTACCGTTGTCTGTGTCGTTATCATGATGGTCAATGGCAACGTAGGTACAGGGGTTGCTGTTGCCGGTGCCTTCAGTCTGGTTCGTTTCCGTTCTGTTCCCGGTACGGCAAGAGAGATAACCATGCTGTTTCTGGCCATGGGGGCGGGACTGATTGCGGGTATGGGCTATCTGGCCTATGCTCTGTTATTTACCATAATCATGTGTCTGCTTTGTGTAATCAGTAATCATCTTGATCTGGGGACAATAAAGAATGCACAAACCTATAAGACACTGAATATTACTATCCCGGAAAACCTGGATTATACCGGTGTATTTGATGAAATCTTAAAGAAATACACCAGAGCCTATGAGCTGGTCTGCGTAAAGACGACCAACATGGGAAGTCTGTTTCGTTTGACCTATAATCTGACCCTGCAGGATACAACAAAGGAAAAAGAAATGATTGACAAGCTCCGCTGCCGTAATGGAAATCTGGAAATTACCATATCCAAACAGGAAACAGGGGCTGCAGAATTGTAAGAAAAGGAGATTTAATAAGACATGAAAGTATCTATTCAGTTATTGGCTGTATGTTTGGCCTGTAGCTTATTGCTGACAGGCTGTACGAAAACGTCTGCTGGGGCAGATTCCACCTCCTCTACGGAAACGAATACGAATACGGAGGTATCCCCGATGGTATCGGATACCTCCTCTCTGAACACTACAGAATATTTTTCGCCCCGGGATTTTGAAGTGGGCTATGACGAAAGCCAAAGTGCCATTATTACACTGAATGGGGATACGGCCACCAGCAGCTCTGATGCAGTTCAGATTTCGGGCAGTAAGGTTACCATTACCGATGAAGGAACATATATCCTTAAGGGGACATTAAATGACGGTATGATTATTGTGAATACAGAAAAAACAGATAAAACCCAGATTGTCCTAAATGATGCAGCTATTCATAGTGAAACATCAGCGGCAATTTATGTTCTCCAATCAGATAAAGTATTCATTACCACCGCTCCGGATACGACCAATACACTTTCAAACGGAGGTACTTTTACTCCTATTGATGAAAATAATATTGATGCCGTTATTTACTCCAGGGAGGATATCACCTTGAATGGTTCCGGTACCCTGGTGGTAGCATCGCCAGCCGGCCATGGCGTTGTTTCCAAGGATTCTCTCACCGTTACCAGCGGTAGCTATGAGATTAACTGTGCTTCACATGGATTTGAGGCAAAAGACGATATGAGTATTGCCAATGCGGATTTTACCATTGTTTCCGGTAAGGATGGGATTCATGCGGAAAATGCGGATGATGCTTCCCTGGGCTTTGTTTATATTCAGAGTGGGACTTTTGATATTAGTGCCGAGGGCGACGGAATCAGTGCGGCAGCCTACATGAAAATTGAGGATGGCAGCTTTACGCTGCTAACCGGAGGAGGCAGCGTAAACGGCGAATCCAAGACCTCTGATGCATGGGGAAGCTTTATGGGCGGAGGAAGAGGAAGGGAGCCTCAGACCAGGCCTGTACCTGAAGTGGACGGTAGCTCTTCGGCAACGCCAACCGGTGAGGACAGTATCGGTACTATGGATATTAAGGCCGGCGGCAGGGGAAGAGGAGAGAGAAGATTGCCGGAGACGAATCCCGGATTTGAGGCAGAGGCTCCAGCTTCTTCTGCTTCAAGCAGCGAGGACAGCACCAGTATCAAAGGCATCAAGGCAGGTGGTGATCTGATGATTAATAAGGGGAATTTTACCATAGATTCTGCAGATGATTCCATCCACTCCAATACATCCATAGAAATCAACGGAGGAGTTTTTGCGCTTGCCTCAGGTGATGATGCCTTTCATGCAGATGAGAACCTGACGATTAATGCCGGAACCATTCATATTTCAAAAAGCTATGAAGGTCTGGAGGGGCTTCATGTCCGTATTTTGGGAGGAGAGATTACTCTGGTGGCAAGTGATGATGGCTTGAATGCTGCAGGCGGCACTGATTCCAGTGGTATGGGAGGCAGAGGAAATGATAAGTTTGGTCCCGGGAACACCTCCTCCAATGGCAGTATAATCATTTCCGGGGGGACTCTTTATATCCAGGCTTCGGGA
>JBJELR010000135.1:0-2986 GCA_051879255.1 Lachnospiraceae bacterium
AATGTGGCAAGATATGCAAAGTATCTACATAAGCTGACGAAGTATACGCAGTTTATCGTTATCACCCACAGACGGGGAACTATGGAAAGTGCGGACCGCCTGTACGGGATTACCATGCAGGAAAAAGGGGTTTCCACCCTGGTCAGTGTAAATCTGATTGAAGAAGGGTTGGATAAGTAAAATTTAGAATGGAGGCGGCTATGGAAAAAGAAGGATTTTTTGGCAGACTGAAAAAAGGATTGGCTAAAACCAGAGAGAATATCGTCAGAAGTATTGATGCCGTTTTTTATGATGCGTCTTGTATTGATGAAGATTTCTATGAGGAACTGGAAGAAATATTGATTATGGGGGATATCGGCATTAATGCAACCCAGGCCATTTTGGATAAGCTGCGTATACAGATTAAGGAAAATCTTTTAACTAAACCCTCTGATTGCAAAGAGCTGTTAATTCAGACCATTAAGGAGCAGATGAAGGTAGACCAGACCGCCTATGCTTTTGAAGAAGAACAGTCCATCGTCATGATTATCGGAGTAAACGGGGTGGGAAAAACCACTACCGTAGGTAAACTGGCTGCAAAACTGAAGGGACAGGGAAAAAAGGTTCTGATTGCTGCTGCGGATACTTTTCGTGCAGCAGCAGGAGAACAACTGGAGGAATGGAGCCATCGTGCAGGTGTGGATATGATTGGGGGAAAAGAAGGAGGAGATCCGGCCAGTGTGATTTACGATGCAGTCAGCGCAGCCAAAGCAAGAAGGGTTGATGTGCTGCTTTGCGATACGGCAGGAAGACTTCATAATAAAAAGAACCTAATGGAAGAATTAAAAAAAATGAACCGGATTATTGATCGGGAATTTCCTGACGTACATCGGGAAAATCTGGTGGTTCTGGATGCTACCACCGGTCAGAATGCCCTAAATCAGGCCAGAGAATTTGGTGCCGTTGCCAACCTTACGGGTATTGTTCTGACCAAAATGGACGGAACCGCAAAAGGAGGAATTGCCATTGCTATTCAATCGGAGTTGGGGATTCCGGTAAAGTATATTGGTGTAGGTGAGTCCATTGAGGACTTACAGAAATTTAATTCGGATGAGTTCGTAGATGCCCTCTTTGCGCTTGACCCATCCGAAAAAGAATAAGGGAAGAAAGAGGGAAAAAGAATGTTAAGCCTTGAACGATTTGAGGAAGCTGCCGAGGTAGTCAAGCGAGTAACCCAGGAAACGAAGCTGGTATACAGCGATTATTTTAGCAGCATAACCGGAAATAAGGTTTATCTTAAACCGGAAAATATGCAGTTTACCGGTGCCTATAAGGTGCGTGGTGCATATTATAAGATGAGTACACTTACCCAGGAGGAACGGCAGAAGGGAATTATCACTGCCTCTGCGGGAAATCATGCACAGGGAGTCAGTTATGCGGCAAAATGCTATGGGGTTAAGGCTGTTATTGTGATGCCTACCACCACGCCCTTAATGAAAGTCAATCGTACCAAAAGCTATGGGGCACAGGTGGTACTGTGTGGGGATGTTTATGATGAGGCCTGTGCATATGCCTATGAACTGGCTAAGGAGCATGGATACACCTTCATTCATCCTTTTGATGATGAAGCAGTAGCCACCGGGCAGGGGACTATTGCTATGGAAATCTTTAAGGAGCTTCCTCTGGTGGATTATATTCTTTGTCCGATTGGCGGAGGCGGCCTTGCTACGGGAGTTTCTACCCTGGCTAAGCTTCTTAATCCCAAGATTAAGGTTATCGGTGTGGAACCGGCAGGGGCAAACTGCATGGAAGAATCGCTGAAGCAGGGGAAAGTAACTACATTGGCTACCGTAAATACCATTGCTGATGGTACTGCAGTAAAAACACCGGGCACTACAATTTTTCCCTATCTCCAACAGAACCTGGATGGAGTCATTACAGTGGAGGACAGTGAGTTGGTGGTTTCCTTTCTGGATATGGTAGAAAACCACAAAATGGTGGTAGAGAATTCAGGACTGCTGACCGTTGCAGCATTGAAAAAGCTGGATGTTACAGGGAAAAAGGTGGTTTCCATTCTCAGTGGAGGAAACATGGATGTGATTACCATGTCCTCTGTGGTACAGCAGGGACTCATTCTTAGGGACAGGATTTTTACGGTATCCGTATTGCTGCCGGATAAGCCGGGAGAGCTTAGTCAAGTGGCCAGTGTGGTGGCAAAGGAAAACGGAAATGTGATTAAATTGGAGCATAATCAGTTTGTCAGTATCAACCGAAATGCAGCCGTAGAGCTTCGGATTACTTTGGAGGCTTTTGGTACGGAGCATAAACAGCAGATTATGGCCTCACTGGAAAGAGAAGGATATCAGCCCAAAGTGGTAAGGACAAATATATAGTGGTTCATTTGATGAACCAGGCTGATGGAAAGAATCGCAAAAACTCTATCATCCATAATGAAAATTGTTATGGTAGAGGAAAATACTTTAGAGAAAGAGAGGTAAGATTTGATTATGGTGGGAGAAAGAATAGGTGCTTTCTTTTCCAGTCCGATTACCACCGTTTTTGTGGGGATGCTTGGAATAGTCTGGTGTATGGACTATATGAAAAAATTGGTAGGGGAAACGAAGGAGCTTAATGCCGGTATTAGGATATTAATCGGGCTTGCAAATGGAGGTATTTTCTACGTGGCACAGCATTTGTTCTATGATGCATCCCCTTTGATTTTGTTGCTTGGCTGTCCGGCCATGGTGGTTATTAATCTGTATTTCATCAGTAAGGAGACTCTCTATTCTTACCTTTATCTGTTCCATAAATTTGTCATGAACTTTATGTGTATCTATTGGATGGTGGTTGCCATAATAGGATTACTTCCAAAAGATACGGTTCCCCCAGGAGCCTATGAATACAGGGGAACCATTTTATCTTTGGCTCTTTTAATTTCATCCGGCTGGGTGCTCTATCTTTCCAGGTCTAAGAATTACCCCTTTGATGAGTTGTACAATATGATCCA
>JBJELR010000136.1:0-17045 GCA_051879255.1 Lachnospiraceae bacterium
TATTATAGACAAATAGTTTTCCATCACCTATCTTACCGGTATAAAGTGCCTTTCTTGCAGCATCTATTACAGTTTCTACAGGAATTTTGCTCACAACGATTTCTACCTTGATCTTCGGTAATAAATTCATATCCATTTTGGCACCGCGATAATAATATGCAGTACCCTTCTGAATGCCACAGCCTAGAACATTAGTAATCGTAATGCCGGTTACTCCAATAGTATTTAAAGCCTTCATCAGCTCTTCCAGCTTATTTTGCCGGGTGATAATGGAAATTTTACATATTTTATCATCTGAGTCTTCAGACGAACCGGCAGGAATATATTCGGCAGGGGCTTGATTTGCACCAGAGGAATATCCACTTCCAGTGCTAACAGTATCATCAGCAGTTTGCATAATAGGCATAAAATCAGCATAGCTGCTTTCAATTCCATGTTCGATCATATCCAGACCGGCAATTTCTTCCTCTGGAGTTACTCTAAGCCCTATGGTATGTTTAATGACGGAAAACACGAGAAACATGGTTATGCTGCCCCAGACAATAACAGCCAATACACCAATGACTTGTACGCCAAGAAGATGAAATCCGCCGCCCCAAAAAAGACCTGGGACTGTAGTATTAGATCCATCAGAAAAGAGTCCCACACAAATAGTACCCAAAGCTCCGTTCAGTCCATGAACTCCTATTGCACCTACAGGATCATCTATTTTAAGCACCTGGTCAATAAATTCAATACCAAATACTACAGTAAAACCAGATAAAATTCCGATGATTGCAGCAGCTAATTGAGAAACCGTATCACAGCCGGCTGTTATAGCTACCAAGCCCGCCAGGGACCCATTTAAAGCCATGGATATATCCGGTTTTCCATATCGAATCCAGGTAATTGCTAATACAGTGCAGGTAGCTACGGCTGCCGATAAATTGGTATTGACAAAAATTTTGCCGGCGGCTTCGATTGCAGTCCCCTCCATAGATACTGTAGAAGCACCATTAAAGCCAAACCAACAAAACCAAAGAATAAATACACCCAGAGCACCAAGAGTCAGACTATGACCGGGAATAGCCTTTGCCTTTCCATCAGACGTATATTTTCCTATGCGGGGACCTAAAATAACGGCTCCCACAAATGCAGCTACTCCTCCTACCATATGGACTGCTGTAGAACCGGCAAAATCATGGAATCCCATTTGAGAAAGCCAGCCACCGCCCCAAATCCAATGTCCGGAAATCGGATAGACCAACAGACTGATAATCAGGCTGTATAAGCAATAGGATGAAAATTTTGTGCGTTCAGCCATGGCACCGGATACAATGGTTGCAGAAGTGGCACAGAATACAGTCTGAAAAATTAAAAAGGTATAAAAAGATATTCCATCCGGCAACATCCCATTTCCATAGTTAGTTTCTTCAGCCAATCCACCGATAATACCAATAAAGGAGCTGGTACCTCCAAACATCAGTCCAAAGCCGATGAGCCAGAAGGCAGTTGTACCAATGCAAAAATCCATTAAGTTTTTCATAATAATATTGCCTGCGTTTTTAGCCCGGGTAAAACCGGTTTCTACCATGGCAAAACCAGCCTGCATGAAGAAAACCATAGCGGTTCCTATCAGTACCCAAATCGTATTTACAGCAGAATAATTCATCATAAGTTGTCCTCCTCATCATTGATATTCGGGTTTGCAAACCGTATATTATATAAAGAAAAGGCGCTTTGGAAAATGCTTTCCAAAACGCCTTCGTCTTTATAGTTCGTAGTATAAAACAATTTCTTCAAATGTCAAGCCTAAAATAGAAAAATTTTGTTTTTATTCCTTATCCTATATTCTTCCCTGACGCCAGAAACACCTGACTTAACAAAGCCACCAAAATCTGGCTTACCATAACGGATACCCAGGTTCCCATTATCCCCATAAAGCGAGGAAGAATCCACAGTAAAATACCAAGCAGCACCGATTCCCCATAGATAAGAACATAAGCCCTTCCATTTTCCTCTGTGGCATAAAAGTAGGAAATCACCGCCCTGGACACTCCCGCAAACAGAAGGCCGATAAGGAAAATCGGCAGGATTTCGGTCACATATTCGGTTACCTTATGGGAGGTTCCGAAAAAAGCAATTACCGGGCTGCCAAGCCAGGTCAGAACCAAGAAGGAAGCTCCCCCTACCAGCAAAGAAAAATTTCTGGACATATGGTAAATTCGCCTCGCCTCTGCTCTCTCTCCTTTTCCATAAAACAGGCTGACCAGAGGCTGACAGCCATCGCTGACTCCTTGAAGAAGAAGCATTACTGCATAAGTAATATAGCTGATGGGTGCATAGCAGGTGACGGCAAAATCCCCTCCATGATATACTGCATTAAGGTTTACCAGAATCAAAATGATGTTGGGTGCAAAGGAAAGGCCAAAGGGAGAGCAGGCAGTAAACAGGATTTTTTTCAGTAAATCCCTTCCCACTCCCTTCAGACGCATTCTTTCTTTTTTCCACAACAAATAAATCAGGCAGACAAAAAAGGCACATACCTGACCCATTACTGAGGCAATGGCTGCCCCCATCATTCCCTTATGAAAAACCCAGATCAATACATAATCAAAGATAATATTAGTGACTGCCCCCAGCATCATGGCCGCCATGGCAATAACGGCACTGCCCAGATTACGCATAAAGGGCACCATTCCTGTCCCCAGTATCTGAAACAGGCAGCCGAAGGCAATCCAGTTCATGTATTCACTTCCCAAAGCCAACAGCTTTCCCTCGGCTCCCAACAAGGTCAGCAGAGTTTGGTTGCCAAAGAAAAACAGGGGGGTCAGCGCCGTTCCCACCAGAAACAGAAGAAGGAAGGTCAGCCCCAGACATTTTTGCTGATTTTCCTCCTTTTTCTGTGCCTTATTGATGGTAAACTGCACCGCACCGCCCATGCCGATACCGGTTCCCACTGCCTGTAAAAAAGCGGTAAGGGGATAGGCCACATTGATTGCCGCCAGGGCCTGATCCCCCATTTCATTTCCCAAGAAAAAACCGTCAACAATTCCATAAAGGCCGGACAGGGCAAAGGCCAGCATGGATGGAATAACATAGCGAAAAAACTCTTTGTACAGCTTCATGTTCTTACTCCGATGCAGCCTCTATGCGATGGAGACCACCTGATAATCCTTGGCTTCAACGGTCTCCTTTAGTATAGTATCACTTACTTCCTCCTGCAGAGTCACCACTGCGGTTCCTTCTTCATGACTCACTCTGGCCTCACTTACCTGGGGTAAGGCTTCCAGTGCCTTTTTTACCGCTGCCTCACAGTGTCCACACATCATTCCTTCAATCTTCAATATTTTCTCCATTTTTTCCTCCTTTTCAATACTTTCTTCCCTTTTCGTTACCTTGTTTTTTTCTTTTCCCGTTTCTCTAATGGAGAGCAGATTTAATCTCAAGGCATTGGTCACCACCAGGAAGCTGGAAATACTCATTGCAAAGGCTCCAAACATGGGATTCATCTGCCATCCCGTCAGGGGAATCCACAGACCTGCTGCCAGGGGAATTCCAATGATATTATAGGCAAAGGCCCAAAACAGATTTTCCTTGATATTTCTTCTGGTGGCTCTGCTTAATCGAATCGCCCCAGGGACATCCAAGATTCTGCTTTTCATTAATACCACATCTGCAGCATCCAGGGCAATATCGCTTCCTGCTCCGATGGCTATCCCCATATCTGCCTTCGTAAGAGCAAGGGCATCGTTAATTCCATCTCCTACCATAGCCACCCTTCCCCGGGCTTGCAGCCGGGAAATCACCTCTGCCTTCCCTGCGGGTAATACCCCTGCCACAACTTCATCCACTCCGGCCTGGGCACCGATAGCCTTCGCCGTATGCTCATTATCTCCGGTCAGCATGACCACCTCTATTCCCATTTGCTGAAGCTGTCTGACTGCTTCCCTACTATCCTCCTTCAAAGGATCTGCTACTGCTATTATACCCAACAGACTATTGTCTTTTGCAAAAAACAACGGTGTTTTTCCCTGCCTTGCTAATTTTTCTGCCATTTCCTTCTGCTCTTTACCCAGCTCCACTTTTGTTTCGATAAATTTGAGATTTCCGCCAAAAATTAAGCTTTCTCCTCTTTTTCCCAAAAGTCCGTTACCCGGCAGGGCTTCAAAGCTATGAACTTCTTCAATGGGCTCTTTTCCTCTGCCATAATCCAAAATTGCTTTAGCCAGAGGATGCTCACTTTTTGCCTCCAGGCTGAGGGCTGTACCAAGCAATTCCTTTTTGTCCACTCCCTGTACCGGTAAAATATCCGTTACCTTTGGCTCCCCCAGAGTTAATGTACCGGTTTTGTCCAAAGCCACAATTTGGGTTTTTCCTACTTCCTCCAGAGCTGCTGCAGTTTTAAACAGTATTCCGTTTCTGGCACCTACACCATTTCCTACCATAATGGCTACCGGGGTGGCCAGACCCAGGGCGCAGGGACAGCTAATGACCAGTACGGATATCCCCCTGGCTAAAGCAAAGCCAAAGCTCTCTCCCACAAAAAGCCAGATTCCTATAGTAATCAGAGCAATCAGAATGACGATAGGAACAAAAACTCCTGATACCCGATCCGCAATTTTGGCAATAGGGGCCTTTGTGGCAGCCACATCACTCATCAGCCCAATAATCTGAGATAGTGTTGTATCCTCGCCTACTCTGGTTGCCTCACAGCGGATAAAGCCGGATTGATTCAGCGTAGCTGAATAAACCGGGCTTCCCGGCTCCTTATCTACAGGAATACTTTCACCGGTGAGGGCTGCCTCATTAACTGCACTGTGTCCCTCCAGAACTTTTCCGTCTACAGGGATACTCTCCCCCGGTCGAACCACAAAAATATCACCTAAGCTTACCTGTTCCACAGGGATTTCCTGCTCCTGCCAGTGTGCAAAGCTATCCTCTGCAGACTCCCAAGCCTCAGTATCATCTTTGGGCCTTACCAGGATCACTGCTGTCTTGGGAGCCAACTTCATTAACCCTTTTAAGGCGTCTGTGGTCTTTCCCTTGGCCCTGGCCTCTAACATTTTTCCTACCGTAATCAGAGTAAGAATCATGGCTGCGGATTCAAAATAAAGCTCATGAAGATAGTGGGCTGCATGCTCCAAATGCCCCTGAACCAGAGCCTCACTCATGGCAAATAATGCATACAGGCTATAGCCATAGGCTGCTCCTGCTCCCAACGCTACCAGAGTATCCATGTTAGGTGCCTTGTGCAATAGCCCTCGAAAGCCACTGATAAAAAATTTCTGGTTAATAACCATAATCACTGTAGTCAAACCAAGCTGTACAAGTCCTATAGCCATAGGATTGGTCAAAAGCCTGTCCGGCAGGGGCCAGCTCCACATCAGAGCTCCCATGGAAATGTACATTAATACCACAAGAAAGCCAATAGAACTCCATAATCTTTTCTTTAACCGGGGAGTTTCCCTATCCTCCAGCGCTTCCTGAGATGAAGAAGTATCTGCTTTCTCCTTCTCACGCATGGGCAGCGCCACTCCATAGCCGGCCGCCTTAACTGCCTGGATAATCCTGTCTTCATCAGCATTCCCCTCTATACTCATGGTGTTGGTCAAAAGGCTGACTGAGCAGGAGGTAACTCCCTCCAGTGCCCCCACTGCCTTCTCCACTCGGGCGCTGCAGGCCGCACAGCTCATTCCCGTTACTTCATATTTTCTCATTCCTACCTCCATATTGAAGCATTAACGTAACTATTCAGCATCCTCATAGCTACGACCATTTTAGAATCATGTTGCCGTATAAAAAAGAAATATACTCTTTTCTTTACTTCATCAGTTTTCCCAAAAGACTTACCAGCTCCTCAATCGTTTCCTCTTTTCCTGCCTGTATGTCCTCTTTTACACAATCCCGGATATGATTGCCCAGTAAAATCTTACTGAATCCATCCAAGGCTGCTTTTGCTGCTGATACTTGAATCAGAATGTCAGGACAGTAGGCATTTTCCTCTACCATTCTCTTGATTCCCCGAATCTGTCCCTCTGCCCGATTAAGACGATGAATCAATTCCTTATATTCCCCTTCACTCCTTAGCTTGTATCTGCAACATTGAGTTTCCTTAATCTCTTCCATGCCTGACCTCCATTCATATGGAAAGCTCTATTTGCACTGCTGCTTAAATCCATTAACCCTTTCTCTTTAATCCATATTTCCTCGATTTACGCCCACATTATATACCCCCTATAGGTATATTTCAAGTGTCTTTGGCACTAAATTTTGTCGAATGCATAAATTAAACCATAAAATAAGAATAAAGGAGAAATGTTATGCCTCCCTATCAGCTTACCCCCAGGGTATTCTTTGTAGAAGCTCTTGCCAACGATAGACCCAAGGCTATGGCCTGGGTAGTAGACAATCGAAATAATCCGAAAACCAGTGGTCTGGTAAAATTTTATCAGCCCTCTAACGGTGGTGTTCTTGTAGAAGCGGAGGTCTTTGGACTGCCGGAGCCCCGCCCCGGCATTACCTCAGGCTTTTTTGCCCTGCATATTCACAATGCAGAAAACTGCAGCAATATCATGACCTCTACCAATAATAACTCCATGCCTTCCACTGGAAATAATATGATGCCTTCTACCGGTAGTAATATGATGCCCTCTGCCGGAAATAATATGATGCCCTCTACCGGAAATAATATGATGCCCTCTACCGGAAATAATATGATGCCCTCTGCCGGCAGTAATATGATGCCGCCTACCAGCAGCACTCCCTCCTCCCCGGGTAATAACAACATGATGGGGCATTTCAATCCGGGAGGAATGCCCCATCCCTTCCATGCAGGGGACCTTCCACCCCTTTTGTCCAATCAGGGCTATGCCTGGACTGCCTTTTTTGACCGCCGCTTTACCATCGAGGAAATTATCGGCAAAAGCGTTGTCATTCATGCCTATGCCGATGACTTTACCACCCAACCCTCGGGTAATTCCGGTAATCCTATTGCCTGTGGAGAAATTCGCAGAACCTATTAAATCCACAGCAAGACAAAATTTTTTTCTTAAATATACAGGGCGGGAATCCGATAATCAGATTCCCGCCCTGTGTCATCTATCCTATTTTATTTGCTTCCATTTACTATACCAATAAGCTATCTCGTAAAGATAAAAATTTTAATTTTTCACTCTATATCTTATTAGATCATTTATGAGTTCTTTTCCAATATTCGTATACTCGTTTTAATTCTTCAATATCCTCTCTGTGCCCTTTTTGAACTTCAAAGTATCCATCTAGTGATGTATATGATTCCTCACCTCTGTACTTCTTGTATCCAGCCCAATACTCTTCATAGACATCTATTCCAAGTTCCGAAAATGGACCTTCACCATTTATTAAGTATTCTATTTTATTTGTCTTAAATGAACCAATATTTTCAGTATTGCCACTACCAGGCTTATCTCCAGAAATTTTATATTTTTCTTGAACAAATACTTCTACATCCTTATACGGAACAGGCAATTTATCTAAATCTTTTATATCAAATATTTGTCCCTCGGATGCATCCTCATTTCTTGTATAGACAAAACCTATTACATAATGTTTAGCATACTCATCATAAGGGAACGAAATATTCTTTGTTCCATCACGCATATAAGATGCAAATGAACCTAATGTAAACACATATCCAGATGGTTTTCCACTTTTTAAAATTTTTCTATAGGTAGTTTTTATGTCTATAGCTATCTTTTCTGTATCATGTTCACTTCTCATAAGTGTAAAATCAGGATAAATAGTTTGTGCCTCTGACGGATGCAAAATTAATCCATTTTCATCCGCTATTTCTTGCAAAATATTGTAGGAAATCAACTCAAAAATTCGTCCAATAAGTTTTGAATCACTTCCAAGTGAAAACAACTTTTGATCAGGAGATACTAATGCACTAACTTCCCAATTAATATCTTTTTCTTCTAACTTTTTATTAAATAACCTTATAAAGTCCAAGTCCATTTCATTCCTCCTCGTTACTACGTATTCACTACTTCACCAAAAAATGATATTTGTGAATAAAATTCCTCTTTTCTTGTATGTGCTGGAATATCTTCTGGATTATAATTCATCAAAAGTGCTTCCATCATCGAATTCCTATTAGTTTCCTTTGCACCAACATGATAAAAATGTTCTTGATTTACTTTCCAGCATTCTTTCCAAACAATGTCAATATACTCATTTTGTCTATACTTGTTTTTATCCCATGTAGATAACATAAAATGTGCCCCTGAATTAACTAATGCATCATGTAATCTAATCTCATGTACCTCATCCCAGCTATCATAATAATCAACATGTCTTCCAATATATGGTGGATCACAATAAATAAACGATTGAGCATCAGCTTCTCTTACTGTCTGTTCAAAAGATTGGCACTTAAATTGCCAATCAACATCTGGAAAAATAGTTTCCAGCCTTTTAACTTGATTTACAATCTTTGTAACATACGCTTTTGCAAACCGCTCTGGCTTATGTCCATATGGAACATTAAACTGATAATTACGGTTAAATCGAATCATTCCATTGAAACAACTTCTATTCAAGAACAAAAAATCAAGTGGATTATGTTCTTCATTAAATCTATCCCTAATATAGTAATAGTGCTTATCGTCATTTTCTTCTAATGCCTTTCCTTCTTTCTCCAAAAATTCTCTGACAACATATGATGTAATTTCTCCACTCTTTATAGCGTTATATAATGCTATAGTATGTGGATTCGTATCTGCAAATACTGCATGCTTAGGTGCTAAATTCAATCCAACAACACCAGATCCCATAAATGGCTCAATCCAAGTAGTGTTTTCATCTATCCACGCTACTTCCGAAATAAGCGGAACTATTTTCGTTTTTATACCCTGTATTTTTATTGGTGGCACATAAACTTTTTCTATCATTTTATTTTTATTTGTCCTTTCAGCATAAACATATATCTCTCGATGATATGTTCAAAAAATCATGAGCCATTCTTTCAACATCATAACTATATCTAATAAACCATTCTTTCAGGCTTATTTGAATTTCAAAATATCATCGACATGGCAATCTAATGTTCTACAAATTTTCTCAACAGTCTCTAAAGAAACATATTCATTATTTCCTAACCGAGCCAGAATATTTCCACTTATGCCTGCTTCACGTTGCAGTTGTGTTTTTTTCATATTCTTGTTTTTCAATAAACCCCATAATTTACTATATTCCACACCCATAATCTTCTCCTAATACATTCAAATATTACTATTAGAATATCACGTTATCGGTATATTTTCAATCAATACTCTTCTATTCTTAAACACACTTACAATCGTATTCTCATTATTATACACTGATACATTTAACATCTTAACCCCCATTCATTCTCCAAAATAATTTCCCTAATTCATCCATTTCCTGCGGTATTCCGAAGCACTGATTCCCTCCGCTTTAATAAACTGCTTATTAAAATAGCTGGCATCATAAAACCCACTTTCCCTGGCCACCTCCTCCAGACTATATTCGGAAAAACGAAGCAGCTTTTTTGCATAGGTAATTCTCTTGCCAATCACATATCGGTTGGGGCTGCTGCCATAGTATTGCTTAAACTGCCGGGAAAGATGGTATTTACTGAGAAAAAACCGGGCAGATAACTCCTCCAGAGAAAATTTTTCCAGGTAATGCTCATCCAGGTAAGCCTTAATTTCCCTTTGCTTTTGCTGCCCCTGATTTTCCCCTTCCTTTTTCTTAGTTACTTCTAAAAGAAGCAGGGACAGAAGCTCAACAATTAACCGGGAAGATTCTATTTCTGCCCATAGGTCTGAGGCTTCATTAACCAGAAATAATTCCTCCAGCCTATTCTTCACTTCTGTAAAACAGTCAGGAAAAAAGGCCGGTTCACTGTACATGGAAAAAGCCTCATAATATTCCTTGGAGGCAGAACCATAGAAATGTACCCAACGAAGCTCCCAAGGATCTGTGGCACTGGTCTGATGATAATAAGAATACCTGCAATCGATGAAAAAGCAGGAGCCGGCTTTTAGAGAATACTCCCGGTTATCAATAACCAGGGTACCGCTGCCGGAAAGCACCAAAACCAGCAGATAAGAGGATAGATTCTTTCTGCTGGCACGATGGCTTTTTTTCAATTTTAAATATCCTGTTTCCTGAATATAATAAAGAGCCTTTCGGGCAAAATCACTGGGTGTCTGAATAATTCTTCGTGAGCTTTCGTAATAGGCATCAGGCAAACGATCAAAAGAAGACTGCATAGAACCTCCAAGTCAGGAAATACTTTATAGCAATATAATACTTATTTTGAGCAATCTATTCACTTGTTAGTAAAACTATATCCCATTATACTAGCAAAAGCAAGTCATAATTACTTATATGATATTATCAGAAAGGGAACAAAAATGTACTATGTCCTATTATCCGGCGGCAGCGGAAAACGTCTTTGGCCACTGTCCAACGAAGCCAGACCAAAGCAGTATTTAAAACTGGTTAATCCGGAAAGCAATTCTATGGATCGTTGCTCCATGGTGCAAAGGGTCTGGCAGCAAATGAAAGAGGCCGGATTAGAAAGAAATACGATTATTACCGCAGGCTATAGCCAGGAGGAATTGATCAGAAGCCAATTAAAAGAAGTAAAAATTGCTCTTGAACCTGAAGCAAGAGATACCTTTCCTGCAATTCTTCTTTCCTGTGCCTATCTGCACAGTATGATGGGTGCCGGGCGGGAAGAATATGTGGTTATTTTACCTGTGGATTCCTATACTCAGGAGGATTTTTTTACCCTTCTTTCCCGATTGGAGGATACCGTTCTCTCCTTTCAGGCTCAGGTAGGGCTGGTAGGAGCAAAACCAAGCTATGCTGCCTCTAAATATGGCTATATGATTCCCGGGGAACAGAAACGGGATGTACGGATTATTTCCCGCTTTGTGGAAAAACCCGATGAAGCCAAAGCAGAGCAGCTAATTAGACAGGGAGCTCTGTGGAATTGCGGAGTATTCTGTGTGCAAATCGGCTATATCTTATCTATGGCAGCAGAATTTGGCTTAGCGGAAAGCTACCAGGAAATCCGAAAAAACTATTCCAGGCTGCCTTCCATCAGCTTTGATTATCAGGTCCTGGAGAAAGCAGACAAACTGGTGGCTCTGGAATATGGTGGGTACTGGAAGGATTTGGGAACCTGGAGTGCCATGGCAGAGCAGATGAGTACCAATACTCAGGGAAAAGTGGTTATGGATGAGCACTGCCGAAATACCCAGGTCATTAATGAATTAGACTGTCCTATTGTTGTTGCCGGGGGGAAAAATCTGGTAGTGGCCGCCTCTCAGGATGGTATTTTAGTGGCTGACAAGAATCATACGGAAGGGATTAAGCAACTGGTGCAAAGCTTCCATTCTAATCCCCGTTTTGAGGAAAGGCGATGGGGAACGCTGCAGACCTTAGATGATAGCAAAGAAGGAATGCACAGGGTGCTGACCCGAAAAATTAAAATTTATGCAGGAATGAATTCCAGCTATCATCACCATGAAAACAGGGATGAACTGTGGACCATTCTAAGGGGACAGGCTGATTTGATTCTGGAAGGAAATAAAATTCGCCTTACTCCGGGAAAGGTCATCTGCATTCGTAAAGGGCAGCGCCATGCCGTAAAGGCTCTGGAGGAATTTGAATACCTTGAAACCCACATAGGCAGCAGTGGGGGAAATGAAGATATCCATCGCATCACCTTTAAGTGGGATGAAATCAGCTTAAGTCAGATTCTATAAATAAATGGAGGAAAACATGAAAACAGCATTAATTACCGGCATTACCGGTCAGGATGGCTCCTATCTGGCCGAATTTTTACTGGAAAAGGAATACCGGGTCTATGGACTTTTAAGGAGAGGCTCCACCAATACCTGTGAAAGAATACAGCATTTGTTAGAGGATGCTCCGCCAAGTCAGCAGCAGCTTAAACTGGTTTACGGAGATCTCAGTGATTCCCTCAATCTGGTTCGTCTTTTAACCGAAATCAGACCTGATGAAATCTATAATCTGGCAGCCCAATCCCATGTAGCCGTATCCTTTGAGGAACCGGAATATACCGGCAACGCTGACGGCTTGGGTGTACTGCGTATTCTGGAAGCAGTAAGAATTGCGGGCTTAACCGAAACCACCAGGATCTATCAGGCCTCTACCTCCGAATTATACGGAAAAGTAGAGGAAATTCCTCAAAAGGAAACCACTCCCTTTCATCCCCGTTCTCCCTATGCGGTGGCAAAGCTCTATGGCTACTGGATTACCCGCCACTACCGGGAAGCCTACGGAATGTATGCCGTAAACGGAATTTTATTTAACCACGAATCGGAGCGCAGAGGAGAAACCTTTGTTACCCGAAAGATTACTCTGGCTGTAGCCAATATTCTTGCCGGAAAACAGGAAAAGCTTTATCTGGGAAATCTGAATGCCAAAAGAGATTGGGGCTATGCCAAAGATTATGTAGAGTGTATGTGGCTTATTCTGCAGCATTCCACACCTGAGGATTTTGTCATTGCCACCGGGGAAACCAGAACCGTAAGAGAATTTACCGAAGCCGCCTTTGCAGAAGCCGGAATTCAGCTAATCTGGAAGGGTGAAGGTATTGAAGAAAAAGGCATTGATCAGGCAAGTGGTAAGGTACTGGTAGAGGTAGCCGAAGAATTTTTCCGACCTGCCGAAGTGGATTTGCTCTTAGGCGACCCTTCCAAGGCCAAAAAGCTCTTAGGCTGGAACCCCCGCAAAACCTCCTTTCAGGAGCTGGTAAGGCTCATGGTACAGGCAGATATTAAGCGTGTTCTGGGAGAAGAATACCAGGGTGAATGCTGTTAGATCTGAAGAAGGAGAAGGAAGAATGGAACGATTAGATCGAAAGAAAAAAATCTATGTGGCAGGACATCGGGGACTGGTTGGCTCAGCCTTTATCAGAGGCCTTAAGCAGGAAGGCTTTGAGCAGATTATTACCCGAACCCATTCCCAACTGGATTTAACCAGGCAAAGGGAGGTGGAAGAATTTTTTCATCAGGAAAAACCGGATTATGTGATTCTTGCAGCCGCTAAAGTGGGAGGTATCCATGCCAACAATACCTATCCGGCAGATTTCATCCGGGAAAATCTGCAGATTCAATGCAATGTGATTGACAGTGCCTATCGCTGTCAGGTAAAAAAGCTGCTGTTTTTAGGCAGCTCCTGCATTTATCCCAGGGATTGCCCCCAGCCCATCAGGGAGGAGTATCTGCTTAGTGATTATTTAGAGGAAACCAACGAAGCCTATGCTCTTGCAAAAATTGCGGGGTTAAAAATGTGCAGCTATTACAACAGGCAATACAAAACTAATTACATCAGTGTCATGCCCTGTAATCTTTATGGTCCGGAGGATAATTTTTCTTTGGAAAACTCTCACGTTCTTCCGGCTCTTATCCGTAAATTCCACCGGGCAAAGAAAGAAGGACTTCCACAGGTAACTGTGTGGGGAAGCGGAACGCCTATGCGGGAATTTTTACATGTAGATGATTTGGTACAGGCCTGCCTGTTTTTACTGGACAACTATCGGGGAAATGATTTCTTCAATATCGGCTATGGAGAAGAACTTAGTATCAGAGAATTAGCCGGGCTGGTGCAAAAAACTGTAGGCTATAAGGGTGAACTGGTATTTGATTCCACAAAGCCTGACGGAACCCCCAGAAAGCTTACGGATATCTCCCGAATAAAGGCCCTTGGCTGGAAGCCGGGGATAAGCCTGGAGGAAGGAATTTTGGAAACCTACAAATGGTTTTGTGAACAGCCGCAATACAGAGAATAGCCTCTATGGCTTAAAGTAAGGAAAACAACCGATGGAAAACAATATCCTTCTATTAAATCCTATTCAAAAGGACTATATCTGGGGAACAGAGAAATGGCTTTTTTCTTCTCTCCATCATGAACTGCCCTCTGCTCCTTTTTTAATGAAAGAAATCCTGTCCAGACAGTCTCTTTCTCTCCAGGTTCATCCCGATGATGATTTCGCAAAGCAGATGGAAGGCAGTCCGGGAAAGACAGAAATGTGGTATATTCTGGACTGCCCTACAAACGCTTTTTTATATTATGGGTTAAAGCATAAGGTTAGCCTGGAGGAATTGAATAAACGAATTGAAAATCGCACTATCCTGGAAATCTGCCGAAAGGTACCCGTAAATAAGGGAGATGTTTTCTACCTTCCCGCCGGAATTATTCATGCCATTGGCCCCGGTATCCGCTTACTGGAGGTACAGCAAAATTCCAACATTACCTACCGTATTTATGACTACGACCGTAAACTCCCGGATAACCAGCCACGTCCTCTGCATATCGAAAAAGCCCTCCAGGTCAGTTGCTGCCTTCCTCCCTTTTTTGGCCACGAGCCTATGGGCTGTCGAATAGATAAGGACGGCTATAGCAAAACGCTGTTGGTTCAATGTCCCTATTTTAAAGTCCTTCTTTATGAGGTGGAAAAAGAAGCACTGCTGCCTGGGGAAACCTCTCAGGCACTGGTCATTCTGGAAGGTCAGGGAAGGCTTCAAAGGGATAATTTTACCCTGGAAATTGAAGCAGGAAAAACGCTCTTTTTACCCGGGTCTGAAAGCAACTATATGCTCCATGGCAAAATCAAGACGGTGGCTGTCTGTACCCCTTCCGACAGGACAGACTAAACACCGTCTTGTCTTCTCTTCAGGTTTCTGCTATGATAATTGAACAAAATATTCCAAATAATAAAGGATCGGCCTCTTGGTCGGACAGTGATAAAGATGATTAAAAATATTATTTTTGATATGGGAAATGTATTGCTGCAGTTTCGCCCCCGGATAGCCTTGGAGGAATTCTTTGAAACTACTGAGGATAGAGAACTCATTAACCATGAGTTATTTATGGGGCCTGAATGGATTATGGGAGATGAGGGAAAAATCACTAATGAGCAGCGATATGACTTAATTTGTCCCCGTATTCCCCAGCGGCTGCATTCTGCATTAAAACGCTGCGTGGAGGGCTGGGATATGTGTCTTGCCCCTGTTGCGGGGGCAGATGTCTTTTGTCAGCAAGCCAAGGAAAAAGGCTATGGGATGTATGTTCTATCCAATGCCTGCAACCGATTCCACCAGTTTTTTCCCAGGCAATTTTCCGAAGCCCTTTTTGATGGCGTTGTAGTTTCTTCTGATGTAAAAATGATTAAACCTGACCCTGCCATCTATCGGCACATCTGCCAGGTCTATGGGCTCAAACCGGAGGAATGCCTTTTTATTGATGACCGTCCGGAAAATGTAGAGGGTGCCATAGGCTTGGGAATGGAAGCAATAGTTTTTCAAGGCGACTGGGAAGAAATCCGAAGAAAACTGGGATGGTAATTTATTGCACGAAAGGAACTTGAGAAAAATGTCTGAACTACAAACGAAAACGCAAACCACACAGGAAAACATCATGGGAACTATGCCCATTAACAGACTGTTACTGTCTTTATCCCTGCCAATGATGGCCTCCATGCTGGTTCAAGCCGTTTATAACGTTGTGGACAGCATCTTTGTTTCCAGAGTGAGTGAAAGTGCCCTCACTGCTGTTTCTCTTGCTTTTCCTATCCAGGTTTTGATTATTGCTTTAGGAGTGGGGACCGGTGTAGGTACAAATGCCCTGCTTTCCCGCAGCCTCGGCGAAAAGAATCAGAAAAAAGTTAATCAGACTGCCCTTCATGCGATTTTTTTAGGCATCTTAAATTATCTGATTTTTCTGATTATCGGACTGACTCTGATTAAGCCATTTTTTTTTAGTCAGACAAAGGATACTGTCATCATAAACTATGGAGTAAGCTATTTAACCATTGTCTGCTGTCTATCCATTGGAATTTATACACAGTTTACCTTTGAACGGCTTCTGCAGTCCACAGGCAAGACCATCTATGCCATGGTTATTCAGCTCATCGGTGCAATAATCAATATTATTCTTGACCCCATATTGATTTTCGGTCTTTTTGGCTTTCCCCGTATGGAGGTGGCCGGTGCTGCTTTGGCTACGGTTATCGGGCAGATTGTGGCCGGTTTAATCGGTCTGGTCTTAAATCTAAAAGTAAACCATGAGATTGAGCTATCCTTTAAGGGTTTTCGTCCCTCCTCGGAAATCATCAAGCAGATTTATATTGTGGGCATTCCTTCGATTATCATGCAGTCTATTGGCTCCGTAATGGTTTATGGCATGAACCTGATTCTCATGGCCTTTTCCTCTACTGCGGCAGCCGTATTTGGCGTATATTTTAAACTACAGAGCTTTGTATTTATGCCCATATTTGGACTGAATAACGGAATGATTCCCATCATCGCCTATAATTTTGGAGCTAAGAATAAGGAGCGTATTCTAAAAACCCGTTCTCTTGCTATTTGGTACGCTATTGGTATTATGGCAACAGGGACTTTCCTTTTTTATCTCCTTCCCGACAAGCTGTTTCTCCTTTTTGATGCCTCTGAGCCTATGCTGGCAATGGGTGTTCCTGCCCTGAGGATTATCAGTATTCATTTTGTACTGGCTGCTTATTCCATCGTTTCCAGCTCCTTTTTCCAGTCTCTTGGCAACGGGATTTACAGTATGATTACTTCTATCTGCCGACAGCTTATCATTCTTCTGCCTGCAGCCTATCTGCTGTCTTTTTTGGGAAATGTAAATTATGTCTGGCTGGCCTTCCCTATTGCGGAGCTGATTGCCGTACTGTTAAACATGGTTTTCATGAAAAAAATAAATCAAAACGTATTAGAACCTATGGACATGGTCTCTTGACACTATTAGAAAAATAACCTAAACTTGTTCTATCTACCAAATTTAGTAAAGAAAGAAGGTATTGATTATGGATGGAATGTTTTTACTTCTCGGCGGCGGTCTTTTGATTATTCTTTTTGCCGTTATTGTGGCAGTGGTTTCATCAATTACCTCTGCTATAGCAGCCGTTGAGTCGGATAGCGAAGATTAATGGCTGTCTTACCTGTAACTCCACTTCTTAAACAATAAAAAATCCTGTACAAGAGGGAGCTTATATACGT